>JAQCLG010000130.1 GCA_027592745.1 Pseudomonadota bacterium
CCAAGCCACGAGATTTCGCGCATACACCATTGGAGCCCTCGCCTTGACTCATGCCGTCGTTGCCCCTATCTCCCCGTCCATGGCGATACAGCGCACAGCGGCCCTGGGGCTACGACTTAGCTGAACCGGCGTCAGGTAGGGACGCCGGATGACGCCTGCCGTCCCCGAAGCTTCCCGATCGCTCCGCACCATGCCATCTCCAATGTCCATCGCCGTTCGTCCCGTTCCGCGCGCCGTCGTGGCCCGCGCCTTTGCGTGGTCCGAGCGACTGCGACTTAGCCGCGCGCCCGCCCCGTCCCCGGACGGCTGCGGGCGTTTCGCCGTCTGACCCGAGGAATTCCAGACGCGCCGATGCGCGTGAGAGACAAAGGACTGCCACCATGACCCGCCCCGATCCCGTGACGCCCAAGGCGATGCCCCATCACCGATACCGCCCCTTCGAGCCGGTATCCCTGCCCGACCGCACCTGGCCCGGCGCCGTCATCACGAAGGCGCCGATGTGGTGCAGCGTCGACCTGCGCGACGGCAACCAGGCACTGATCGAGCCGATGGGCCCCGAGCGCAAGCGGCGCATGTTCACCACGCTGGTCGCCATGGGCTTCAAGGAGATCGAGATCGGTTTTCCGAGCGCCAGCCAGACCGATTTCGACTTCTGCCGCGAGCTGATCGAGAAGGAGATGATCCCCGAGGACGTCACCATCCAGGTGCTGACCCAGGCGCGCGAGCCGCTGATCGCCCGGACCTTCGAGGCCTGCCAGGGGGCCGACCGGGTGATCGTCCACCTCTACAATTCCACCAGCACGCTGCAGCGCCGCGTCGTCTTCAACAGCGACCGCGAGGGCATCAAGCAGATCGCCGTGGACGGCGCCAGGATCGTGCACGAACTGGCGCAGGCCAATCCCGGGCCGCGCTGGCGCTACGAATACAGCCCTGAGAGCTTCACCGGCACCGAACTCGACTACGCGGTGGAGGTCTGCGAGGCGGTGATGGACGTGTGGCAGCCGACGCCGGACAACCGCGTCATCTTCAACCTGCCCGCCACGGTGGAGATGGCGACACCCAATGTCTATGCCGACCAGATCGAGTGGTTCCTGAGGAACGTGAAGAACCGCGAGTCGATCATCCTGTCGCTGCATCCCCACAACGACCGCGGCACCGGTGTCGCCGCGGCCGAACTGGGCGTCATGGCCGGCGCCGACCGCATCGAGGGCACGCTGTTCGGCAACGGCGAGCGCACCGGCAACGTCGACCTGGTGACCCTGGGCCTGAACATGCTAACGCAAGGCATCGACCCCAGGCTCGACTTCACCGACATCAACAACCTGATCAACGTCGCCGAGCACTGCAACCGCCTGCCCTTGCACCCGCGCCACCCCTATGCCGGCGACCTGGTGTTCACGGCCTTCTCCGGGTCGCACCAGGACGCAATCAAGAAGGGCATGAAGGCGCTGGCCGAGAAAAACGACGACATCTGGGAAGTGCCCTACCTGCCGATGGATCCCAAGGACGTCGGGCGCTCTTACGAGGCGATCATCCGGGTCAACAGCCAGTCCGGCAAGGGCGGGGTGGCCTGGATCATGGAGCAGGACCACGGCCTGATCCTGCCCCGGCGCATGCAGATCGACTTCAGCCAGGTGGTGCAGCGCGCCACCGACGACACCGAGAGCGAACTCTCCAGCCAGGAGATCCGCGACAGCTTTTATGCGACCTATGTCGAGCCCGAGGGGCCGGTGGCGCTGAAGAACTACCGCACGACCCAGGACACCCATGCCAGCGAGCTGCGCCACATCACCCTGGAGGTCACGGTCGACGGTGTGCCCAAGGAACTGCACGGCACCGGCACCGGTCCGATCGACGGTTACGTCCATGCGCTGAAAGACGAACTCGGCATCGAGATGAGCGTCGTCGACTACAGCGAACACGCCGTGGGCGGCGGCAGCGACGCCCGTGCGGCGGCCTATGTCGAGGCGCGCAACGGCGAGGGCCGCACCGTGTTCGGCGTCGGCATCCACAAGAACATCAGCCAGGCCAGCCTGCTGGCGGTGACCGCGGCAGCCAACCGGCTGGCGACGGGCAGGTAGCAGCAGCCGCGAGACCCTCCCCCTCCCACCGCTGCGCGGCGGGTCCCTCCCTCTCCCGCAAGCGGGAGAGGGGCAGGGGGTGGCGCCATCCCAGGCCTTCTCCCCACGGGGGAGAAGGAGGGGCCCATGCCACAAGGCATGGGAGGATGAGGGACCGCTCGCCCGACAAAGGCCGTGCGCGGCGCGCAGGAACGGGGCTAGCATCGGTCCTGCCGGCCGCCCGCCGCCGGTGTGTCGTCTGCGGTTCCAGCCCCGATGAACCTGCGTCTGCCCACGGAGATGAAACTGCTCGGCACGCCGGGCGCGATCCCCTTTGCCATCATGGCGGCGCTCAATTCCTCCTCGCTGGCGGTGATGTCGACGGTGCTGGCGCTCAAGGCGCTGGAGCAGGTCGGCAACAGCCGCAACGTCTCGCTGATCTACATGGCCGTGGCCGCGGGCACCCTGGTGACGCGTTTTGCCATCCCGCAGATGATCCGGCGCTACCGCCGGCGCTGGGTCTATACCGGCGGCATCCTGGCGGTGGGGCTTTCGCCCCTGCTGATCGCGACCAACACGATCTGGGGGCAGATCGCGGGCATGACGATCCAGGTGTTCGGCGGCGCCTGCGCCAACATCAACCTCAACCTCTATGTCATGGACTACATCGCCAAGAAGGACTTCGTGAAGTCCGAGCCGCTCAAGCTCGCCTTCACGGGCCTGCCATGGGCGCTGGGTCCGACCCTGGGCGTCTGGCTCTACCACGGCCTCGATCCCTGGGCGGCCTACCTCGCGGCGATGGTCTTCTCGGGCGCGACGCTGGCCTATTTCTGGTTCCTGCGCCTGACCGACAACCCCACGGTCGCGGCGATGAAACGGCCCCCGCCCAACCCGCTGCGCTACCTGCGGCGTTTCTTCGTCGAGCAGCCGCGCCTGCGCCTGGCCTGGCTGATCGCCTTCGGGCGCGACATCTGGTGGCAGGTGCTGATGATCTACGGCCCGCTCTATGTCGTGACCAAGGGGCTGCCCGAGGACTATGCCGGCTATCTCGTCTCGCTCGGCCTGGCCATGCTGTTCCTGGGTCCCCTGCACGGGCGCATCGGCAGCCGTTTCGGCCTGCGCCGCTCGATCATGACGGCCTTTGCCCTGGGTGCCATCGCCATGGCCGGGGTGCTGGCGCTCTACCATCATCCGCTGGCAGCCTGCGCCGTGCTGCTGATCGGCACCGGTTTCACGACCATGCTCGATGCCGTCGGCGGCATCCCCTTCCTGCGCGCGGTCCATGCCTGGGAGCGCCCGGAGATGACCATGGTCTACACGACCTTCGGCAATGCCGCGCGGTTTGCCTGCACTGCGGTCTTCTCGGTGCTGCTCTCCTTCTTCCCCCTGGAATCGGTCTTCATCGTCACCGGCCTGGTGATGGTCCTCTTCTCCTGGCTCTCCCGCCACGTGCCGCGGAGCATGTGAGGGTCAGGAAACGGCACGTCCTTCCCGCGCCGACGGCGGCGGTGGCGCGCAGCGGCCAAGACCGCGCTCCCGGTTTGTATTTTCCCGAGACCGCACCCTGACCCATTGCGTCCGCTCCCTGCCCGATGCGATGTAACGGCAAGCGGGCGGCACGGTCGTCATCCGCGTGAGGTCGCTCGATGCTCGTCCGGTTGCCGCTCAATCTTCGCCTGCTCGAGGCACCGGGCACGATCTCGTTCGTGGCGCTTTCGACCATCGACTGCTTCGGGCGCGCCATGCTGATGGCGATCATCCCGCTGCAGGCCTACGCCACCCTGGGCAATGCGCGGGACCTTTCCCTGCTCTACTTCTGCATCGCCTGGGGCGCCTTCGGCGGGCGTTTCCTGATCCCCCTGATGATCGAACGCTTCCGCCGCCGCCGCGTCTATTCGGCCGGCCTGCTGCTGCTCATCGCCTCGCCCCTGCTGCTGGGCCTCGACACGCTGCCGGCGCTGGCGGCGGGCATGTTCGCGCGCGCCTTCGGGGCGGCCTGCGTCAACATCGCGCTCAACCTCTACATCATGGACTATGTGAAGAAGCGCGATCTGGCCCGCATCGAACCGCTGAAGTATGCGGTATCGGGCATCGCCTGGGCGGGCGGCCCGCTGGTCGGCATCCTGCTCTTCGAACACGCCGGCCCCTGGATCGCCTACGGCGTGGCGGCGGGCTTCACCAGCCTCGCCCTGCTCTATTTCTGGTACCTGCGGGTCAGCGACAACCCGGTGGTCGCCCTGGCGACGCCGGCCTCGCCCAAGCCCTTCAAGGTCGCCAGCTATCTGCCGCGCTTCTTCCGCCAGCTGCGCCTGGTGCTGGCCTGGACCCTGGGTTTCGGGCGCGAGGCATGGTGGGGCCTGCTGATCGTCTATGGCCCGATCCTGGTGGTCCAGGCCGGAGGGTCGGATTCGCTCGCCGGCATTCTGGTGGCCGCGGCCAACGGCATGATGTTCTTTGCCCTGCTGTTTGGCTGGCTCGGCCGGCGCTACGGCATCCGCCGCGTGCTGATCGGCGGCTTCATCGCGGCCGGTGCGCTGACCCTGGCCGTGGCCCTGCCCTTTGTCGTCGACAATGTCTGGCTCGTTTTCAGCCTGCTGCTCGCCGGCTCGATCGCCGTCGCCGCGGTCGATTCGGTCGGCAACGTCCCCTTCATGCGGGCGGTGCGGGCGCGCGAGCGGCCCGAGATGACGATGGTCTATTCGACCTATTCGGACGCCAGCAGCGTCGTGCCCTCGGCGGCCTATTCCGCGCTGCTGACGATCTTCCCGCTGACCTCGATCTTCGTTGCCACGGGCGCGGCGATGTTCGCCTTCGCCCGCGTCAGCCGCCACGTGCCCCGCGGCATGTGAGTTTAGAAGATAGGAACTAGAAAATAGAAAATAGGCAGCACAGGTGCGTTGATCGATCTGGGAAGAGGATCTCTCCCCTATTTTCTATTTTCTATTCTCTATTTCCTAGCGCCTCGCGATGAACGAGGCGGCTCTGCGTCCCTGGCTGCTGCGCCCCAGCCCCACGACCTTCGGCATGATGTTTGCCACCGGCGCCTTCGGGCGGGCGCTGGTGATGACGCTGATCCCGCTCGAGGCCTATGTCCTGATGGGCAACGAGCGCAACGCCTCGCTGATGTTCATGCTGGTGGCACTGGCCAACCTGGTCGCCGGCTTCGGCATTCCCGCGCTGATCCACCGCTTCCGTCGCCGCCGCGTCTACTGGGCCTGCGGCATGATCGCTGCCATGGGGCCGCTGTTCCTGGCCATGCACGAGGTCGCGGCCCTGCCGATGGGCGCGTTGTGCCGCGAGTTTGCCGGCACCTCGCTGCTGATCGTCCAGAACCTCTACATGATGGACCACATCAAGCGGCGCGACTTCGTCAGGAGCGAGCCGATCCGCCTGACCTTCCAGGCCATCGCCTGGGGCATCGGCCCCTATGCCGGCATCCTGCTCTACAACCGGGTCGACCCCTGGGCGGCCTATGGCGTGGCCATGGCGGCCTCGCTGGCCGAACTGCTCTACTTCCACCTGATGGGCATCGCCGACATGTCGCTGGTGGCGCCCAGGGCGGCCAAGCCGCGCAACCCCCTGCGCTTCGTCAAGCGTTTCGCCGCCCAGGCGCGCCTGCGCCTGGCCTATGCCATCGCCTTCTCGCGCTCGTGCTGGTGGGTGCTGCTCAACGTCTACGGGCCGATCTACATGGTGAAGACGGGGGCGAGCCCGGAGCAGGGCGGCCTCGTCGTGACCTGCGGCAACCTGATGCTGTTCTCGACCATCGGCATGGGATGGATCGCCCGCCGCATCGGCGCCCGCCGGGTGATCATGGGCGCCTTCTTCCTTTCGGCCTGCACGACGCTGGCGACTGCCTTTGCCTATCCCTCGCCATGGGCCGGCTTCGGATTTTTCGTCATCGGCGGCCTGGGAGCCGTGGCGCTCGACGCCGTCGGCGGCGTACCGTTCCTGCGCGCCGTGCGCGCCCGCGAGCGCCCCGAGATGACCATGGTCTATGTCACCTTCATCCAGGCCTCGCAGCTGCTGCCCACGGCGGCCTTCGCGATCCTGCTGACCTTCTTCGACTTCCCCGTGATCTTCGTGGCGACCTCGGCACTGCTCTTCTGGGCGGTCTGGATCAGCCGCCACGTCCCCCGGAGCATGTAGGTGAGCGACGCGGCGCCCCGACCGTGGTTCCTGCGGCCGACCGCGACGGCCTTCGGCATGATGTTTGCCACCGGCGCCTTCGGGCGCGCCATGGTGCTGACCATCATTCCCCTGGAGGCCCTGACGATGCTGGGCAGCGCCCGCAACGTCTCGATCTTCTTCATGGTGCTCTCGGGCGTGAACCTGGCGCTGTCCTTTGCCATCCCGGCGCTGATCCACCGCTACCGGCGCCGCCGCGTCTACATCGCCTGCGCCCTGCTGGCCGGCCTGGGACCGCTGTTCCTGGCGACCGGGACCCTGGCCGGCCTGCCGTTTGGCGCGCTGTGCCGCGAGTTCGGCGGCACGGCCCTCTTCATGGTCCAGAACCTCTACATGATGGACCACATCAGGAAGAAGGACTTCGTACGCGCCGAGCCCACCCGCCTGTTCTTCCAGGCGATCGCCTGGGGCCTGGGGCCCTGGCTGGGCGTGAAGCTGTTCCTCGACGTCGATCCGCTGGCGGCCTACGGCCTGGCGACCGCCGCCTCGCTTGCCGAACTGGTCTATTTCCGCGCCATGGGCATCAAGGACATGGTGCTGGTCGCCCCGCGCGCGGCAAAGCCGATGAACCCGCTGCGTTTCGTCCGCCGCTTCTTTGCCCAGCCGCGCCTGCGCCTTGCCTATGTCATCGCCGTGGTGCGCTCGACCTGGTGGTCGGTGCTCAACGTCTACGGGCCGATCTACATGGTGAAGACGGGTGCGGGCGGCGAGGCAGGCGGCGCCGTGGTCGGCGGCTGCAACACGGTCCTGCTGCTCACCCCGCTGATCGGCATGCTGGCCCGGCGCATCGGCGTGCGCCAGGTGGTGATCGCGGCCTTTGTCCTGGCCGCCCTCGCCACGGCGGCGATCGGCGCGGTGTTTCCCGCCCCCTGGATCGGCTTTGCCCTGTTCATGGTTGCCGGCTGTTTCGTCGTGGCGCTCGACGCGGTGGGCACCGTGCCCTTCCTGCGTGCGGTGCGCGCCCGCGAGCGCCCGGAGATGACCATGGTCTACGTCACCTACGGCCAGGCCGCCCAGCTCGGCCCGATGATGGTCTTTTCCGTTCTGCTCTCCTTCCTCGACCTGCCGGTGGTCTTTGTCGTCACTGGCCTGCTGCTGCTCTGGGCGGCCTGGATGAGCCGCTGGATCCCGCGCGCCATGTGACGATCACGCTCCGGCGATCTTGACCGGCCGCCACTGGCAAAAGGCCGCGCCAGAGGTTATGTCCTGACCATGACGACACCCCCCGATCCGATCGAACTCGCGGCCGACCTCGTCGCCCGCGCCAGCCGTGCCGGCGCCGATGCCGCCGACGCGGTGTGTTTCCACGGCGCTTCGCTGAGCGTGAACTGGCGCCTGGGCGCGCTGGAGGAGCTGCAACGGGCAGAAGGCCTCGACATGGGCCTGCGCGTCTTCATCGGCGGCCGTCAGGCCAATGTCTCGACCACCGATCCGACGCCGGCCAATCTCGACCGCCTGGTCGAGCGTGCCGTGGCCATGGCCCAGATCGCGCCCGAGGACGACCTTGCGGGCCTGGCGCCCGAGGACCTGCTGACCCGGGAGATTCCCGATCTCGATCTCGACGCCAACGACGAACCCGAGCCCCAGCGCCTGATCGACATGGCCGCCGAGTGCGAGGACGCCGCCCGCGCAGTCGAGGGCATCACCAACTCAGAGGGGGCCGAAGCCGGCTGGCAGAGGAGCACGGCCGCCCTTGCCGCCTCCAACGGCTTTGCCGGGGCCTGGACCGGGACCTCGGCCTCGGTCGGCACCGCGGTCATCGCCGGCGAGGGCCTGCTGATGGAACGCGACGGCGACCACCGCAGCGTGCGCCACCTTGCCGACATGCCCAGCGCCGCCGAGATCGGCGCCGAGGCCGCCCGCCGGGCGGTGAGGAAGCTCAATCCCAGCAAGCTGCCGACCCGGCCGATGCCGGTGATCTACGACGCGCGCACCGCGCGCAGCCTGCTCGGCCATATCTGCGAGGCGATTTCCGGGCCTTCGGTGGCGCGCGGCACCAGCTTCCTGAAGAAATCCATGGGCGCGCAGATCTTCGCCCCGGGGCTCACCGTGGTCGAGGATCCGCACCGCCTGCGCGGCCTGCGTTCGCGCCCCTTCGACGGCGAGGGCCTGGCCACGCACCGGCGCAACCTGATCGACGACGGCCACCTGACCTCCTGGCTGCTCGACCTGCGCTCGGCGCGCCAGTTGAAGCTCGAGCCCACGGGCCACGCCACCCGCGGCGCCTCCGGCCCGCCTTCGCCCTCGGTCTCGAACCTGTGGCTGGAAGCCGGCAGCGCCAGCCCGCAGGAGCTGATGGCCGATATCGAGGACGGCCTCTACATCACCTTCCTGATCGGCTTCGGCGTGAACGGCGTCACCGGCGACTACAGCCGCGGCGCCGGCGGCTTCCGCATACGCAACGGCGAACTGACCAACCCGGTTTCCGAGATCACCGTGGCCGGCAACCTCAAGGCGATGTTCGCCGCCATGCGGCCGGCCAACGACCTGGAATTCCTCTTCGGCACCGACAGCCCGACCGTGCGCATCGACGGCATGACCGTCGCGGGCACCTGACCCGGTGAGTCTGCAGACCGATCATGCGATGCTGCTGGAGGCCGTGCGCGAGGCCGGGGCGCTGGCGTTTTCGTTCTTCCGCAAGGATCCCCGGACCTGGAAGAAGGCCGCGGGCGATCCGGTGAGCGAGGCCGACATCGCGGTCGACGTGCTGCTGCGCGACCGCCTGCACGGACCCCGGCCCGACTACGGCTGGCTTTCGGAGGAAAGCGAAGACGATCCCGTCCGCCTCGACCATCGCCGCATCTGGATCGTCGATCCGATCGACGGTACCCGCGCCTTCCTCGAGGAGCGCCCGGAATTCACCGTGGTCGCCGCCTTGGTCGAGGACGGCCGTCCGATCCTGGGGGCGGTCTTCAACCCGGCGACCGGCGAGTTCTTCGATGCGATCCGGGGCGGCGGCGCCCGGCTCAACGGGCAGACCATCGCGGTTTCGGGCCGCGGCGACTTCGACGATGCCCGCCTGCTTGCCAGCGCGCGCATGGTCAAGCGCACGATCGAGACCATGTCGACCCGTCCGGCGACCTATGACGCCGTCAATTCGGTCGCCTACCGCATGGCGCTGGTGGCCTGCGGCAAGTACGATGCCACGCTCTCGCTCGGCCCCAAGAGCGACTGGGACATCGCCGCGGCCGACCTGGTGGTGACCGAGGCCGGCGGGCTTTCGACCGACGCATCGGGCGCCCGTTTCGTCTACAATGGCGCCGTGCCGCGCCATCCCTCGCTGGCGGTCGCCAACCCGGCGTTGCACGCCCGCCTTCTCGAGGTCGTGGCAAGCCTGGACTGACCGGACCTTTCCCGGTTTGGTCCAATTCCCGAGTCTTGCTAGAAGATTGCACCGACAACCGCGGATTCCGCACCCCAAATGACCAATCTGCCGCAACCGGCGCACCAGCCGACCTCCGCAATCGTCGGACGGCTCTACCGCGAGCACATCCGGCCCTACCTGGGCCAGATGGTGCTGGCCGTGGTGATGATGGCGCTCGTGGCGGCCACGACCGCGGCCTATGCCTGGCTGGTCCAGCCGATCCTCGACGAGATCTTCATCGCCAAGGACAGTTCCAAGCTGTTTGCCTTCACGGCGGCGGTGGTCGTGGTCTTTGCCGTCAAGGGCCTGGCCGACTACACCCAGACCGTGATCATGGCGCGGGTTTCCATGCGCATCGTCGCCGACATCCGCCAGAGGGTTTACGAGAGCCTGGTGCGCGCCGATCTCGCCTTCTTCCACGGCACGTCCACCGGCGAGCTGATCGCCGGCTGCATGAACAACGTCGACATGATGCGCGAGGCCGTGGCCAATACCCTGACGGCCATGGCCAAGAACGTGCTGACCCTGGTCTTCCTGGTCGCCCTGATGTTCCGCCAGGACTGGGGCCTGGCCCTGGCCGCCTCCTTCGTCTTTCCGCTGGCCATCGTCCCGGTCACCTCGATCGGTCGCAAGGTGAGGAAACGCGCCAGCCGGGCCTGGTCGGAGCTGGAGACGGTCACCGGCTTCATGTCGGAGACCTTCCGCGGCATCCGCCACATCAAGGCCTATGGCGCCGAGGATCGCGAGATCGAGCGCGCCCGCGGCCGCATCGACGAGCTATTCGTGCGCATCTTCAAGACGATGCGGGCCAAGGCCGCGATCAGCCCGATCATGGAACTCCTGGGCGGCATCGCCATCGCCTCGATCATCGTCTATGGCGGGCGCCAGGTGATCGAGGGCACGACGACGGCCGGCGCCTTCTTCAGCTTCGTCACCGCCCTGCTGCTGGCCTTCCAGCCGATGAAGGACCTCGCCAAGCTCAACAACACGCTGCAGGAGGGCCTGGCCGCGGCCCAGCGCGTCTTTGCCCTGGTCGACGTCAGGCCGACCATCACCGACCGGCCGGATGCGAGCGCACTGGACGTGACCCAGGGGGCGCTCGCCTTCCGCGACGTGCGGTTTGCCTATGGCGATGTTCCCGCACTCGATGGCGTCAGCTTCGAGGTGCCGGCCGGGCGCACGGTGGCGCTGGTGGGGCCTTCGGGCGCCGGCAAGTCGACCGTGCTCAACCTGATCCCGCGTTTCTACGAGGTCGGCCAGGGCGCCGTCACGATCGACGGCAAGGACGTTCGCGA
>JAQCLG010000131.1 GCA_027592745.1 Pseudomonadota bacterium
CAGCCTGCAGGCAGCCGGGTGTCGGCATGGAGGAAGAGCAGCCATTCGCCTCCTGCCGCCGCGGCACCCGCGGCAAGCTGGCTGCCGCGCCCCCGTGGCGCCCCGACGACCGCGGCGCCGCGGCGGAGCGCAACCGTACGGGTGTCGTCGTGCGATCCGCCGTCGACCACAAGGGGCGCAGCGGCAACCGCCCGCACGGCCGTCACCGCGGCAAGAGTCGCAGGCAGATTCGCGGCGGCGTTCAGGGCCGGGATGACGACGGCAAGGCGGAGCATGGCGGAATCATAGGGGTTTCCGGCCGCCCGCCCATCCCGCTTGTGCTTTCGTTTGTTGTTCTACTAATGTTCTTCCAAGGATTCGGAGGGAACAATGGAGCAACGGACCCACCTGCTGCAGCGCAAGGGACGCGGCGCGGCGAGCAACCGTTTGGGTCACTTCGAGGCGACCAGCCGCGAGGCCTTCGACGACGGCTGGGGCGCCATCGACGAGGAACTGCCGCCGCTCGACACGCAGGTCGCGATCGATGCCAGCCGCACGGTGATCGCGCGCAACAGTTCGCCCGACATCCCCTTCGACCGTTCGATCAACCCCTATCGCGGCTGCGAGCACGGCTGCATCTACTGCTTCGCGCGCCCAACCCATGCCTGGCTCGGCATGTCGCCGAGGCAGGATTTCGAGACCCGCCTGCTGATGAAACCCGACGCCGCCCTGCTGCTGCGCCAGGAACTGGCCCGCCCCGGCTACAAGCCCCGTGTCATCGCCCTGGGCACCAACACCGATCCCTACCAGCCGATCGAACGCCACTACGGCATCACGCGCCAGATCCTGGAGGTGCTCGACGAGACCAGCCATCCCGTCGGCATCGTCACCAAGGGTGCGCTGATCGGCCGCGACGTCGACATCCTGGGCCGCATGGCACAGCGCAGGCTGGCGCGCGCCTATATCTCGATCACCACGCTGGACGGCAAGCTGGCGCGCAGCATGGAGCCGCGCGCGGCGAGCCCCGCAAAACGGCTGAAGGCGGTCGAGGCGCTGGCCAGGGCCGGCGTGCCGGTCGGCGTCATGTTCGCGCCCATCATCCCCGGGCTCAACGATGCCGAGATGGAAAGCGTGCTGGCTGCCGCGCGCGACGCCGGGGCGCAGACGGCCGGTTACGTCCTGCTGCGCCTGCCGCTGGAGATCAAGGACCTGTTCCAGGAATGGCTCGAGGCCGCCGTGCCCGACCGCGCGCGCCACATCATGACCCTGGTGCGCGACTGCCGTGGCGGACGCGACTACGACAGCGAATGGGGCACACGTTTTAAGGGGTCCGGCCCCTTTGCCGACATGGTCGCGCGCCGTTTCGCACTGGCCTGCCGCCGCTACGGCCTGGACCGGCGAAGCTGGGAACTCGACACCACCCAGTTCGTCAAACCCGCGGCCGACACCGACCAGATGACCCTGTTGTAGGACGCCACGCAGCGCGTGCTGCAAGCCAAGGGTTGCCGCGCGGAGGCGCGGAGATCGCGGAGATCGCAGAGATCGCGGAGAGAGTGTCCCTGCCCGTTCCCCCACACCTCCTCTTGCCCGCGAATGCGGGCAACCAGACGCACCGACGCGACAGGAACGAACCGTCCATGCGTCTGGATTCTCGCCTTCGCGAAAATGAGGAGAAGAGGGGGCGTGCGCGGCGCCGTGGACAGCACACTGTGGTTCTCCGCGGCCTCCGCGCCTCCGGGTGCAACGGAACGTGTTTGCCCACACGACTGTGCATGCAGGCAACATTCCTGCGCTAGAGTCGGGCCGGCTGCGGGGAGACGGGCATGGACAGGCTTTACGACGTGGCGATCCTGGGTGCGGGCGTCGCCGGGCTGACGACGGCCTACCGGCTGCGCGGGCGCGATATCGTGGTCGTCGAGGCGGCCGGCCACATCGGCGGGCGCACCCTGTCCAAGCGCTTCGACGACGGCAGCTGGGCCAACTATGCCGCCCAGTATGTCAGCAGCGACAAGGTCAAGGTGATCGAACTGGCCGACGAACTGGGCCTCGCGCTGGTGCCGTCGGGTTATCATTCCGACGAACTGCGGGGCAACCGGGGCAGTGCTGCCGAACAGGCCGAGATCGACCGCTGGGTCGCGCGCCTGGAGGCCGAGATGGCCAACCCGCGCCCGCCGAGTGCGCCCGAGCTTGACGGCATCTCGGTCGCGGCCTGGCTGGGCGATGCGCCCGAACACGTCCATGCCTTCTTCGAGCGTTGGTGCGGCCAGCTGATCTTCGCCTCGACCATCGAGACCTCGCTCTTTGGCCTGATGCTGCTCTGGGGCGACCAGAGGACCAGCGCCTTCACGGCCGAACCGGTACCGCGCAGCAACCGGGGCGACACCGTCTTCGCGGGCGGCACCAACACCTTCACCGACGCACTGGCGAAGGCGAGCGGCGCCGAGCTGCGCTCCGGCGAGAGCGTGACGCGGGTGCTGCGCGAAGGCGAGGGCTGGGCGGTGATCTCGCGCGGCCCCGCGGGCGAGCGCACGATCCGCGCGCGCCAGGTGGTCTGCGCCCTTCCCGCTCCGGTCGCCCTGGCCGTCATCGAAGGCCTGCCCCCGGCCAAGGTGCTCGCGCTCGGCGCCATCCGCTATGGCCGCAACGTCGCCACGCCGATCGCCGTGCTCCCAGCCGGCGGCAGGGGCACCGTCGCCCCCAGCGCGCCGTCACGCCCGGGCGCGGTCTACAACACCAACGGCTTCGTGCTGAAGACGCCCGGCGACATTGCACGCGACGGCGGCTGCTACCACTCCTACGTCCACGATGTTCACGCACGGGTCATCTGGGACGACAACGTCGAGTCGATCCAGTCGGGCGCGCTGCGCGCCTTTGCCGCGCAGTTTCCCGAACTGGCCGGGCGGGTGCACTGGATCGGCTTCCAACGCTGGGAACACGCCCTGGCGCAGTACCGGCCCGGCCGCCAGGCCCTGCAGGACGATCTCGAGGCCTCGCTCGAGGGCCTCCATTTCTGCGGCGACTACGTCATCACCGCCAACATGGACGGCGCGGCCCGCAGCGGCGAAGCTGCCGCCGCCAAGGTTCTGGCTTCACTCTAGGAACGCAACCATGTCCGACATCCTTGCCCGTCTGGGCGTCGCTCCCATCGTCAACGCCAAGGGACCCGCGACCCGGCTCTCGGGCGGCATCCTGCGGCCCGAGGTCGCCCAGGCCATGGTCGAGGCCTCGCAGCACTGCGTGGACATCGCGCGCCTGCAGGCCGCGGCGGGGCGCTACATCGCCGAGGTCACCGGGGCGCAGGCCGGCTACGTCAGCGCCGGTGCGGCTTCCGGACTGATGCTGGCGACGGCGGCCTGCATCTGCGGCAACGACCTTGCCGCCATGGACCGCCTGCCCGACACCACGGGGCTGAAGAACGAGGTCATCGTCGCCCGCAGCCACCGCAACATGTACGACCACGCGGTGCGCACCGCCGGAGCGCGCCTGGTCGAGGTCGGCATCGCCGACCGTTATGCCGGGGCCGGCGTGCGCGATGCCGAACCCTGGGAATACGAGGCCGCGATCAACGAGCGCACCGCCGCGCTCTACTACGTCGCCTCGCGCGACAACCGCCCCTCCCTGCCCGAGATCGTCGCCGTGGCAAGGAAACACGGCGTGCCGGTGATCGTCGATGCCGCGGACCAGCTGCCGCCGATGTCGAACCTGAAACGCTTCATCGCCGAAGGCGCCGATCTGGTCGCCTTTTCCGGCGGCAAGGCGATCGGCGGGCCGCAGGCCTCGGGCATCCTAGCCGGCCGCAGGGACCTCATCGCCTCCGTGGCCATGCAGCATCTCGACATGGACACCGCGCCCTCGCGCTGGAATCCGCCTGCCGATCTGATCGACCGCAACACCATCGCGGGCATGCCGCGCGACGGCATCGGGCGCATCTGCAAGGTCGGCAAGGAGGAAATCGCGGGCCTGGTCGCCGCCATCGGCCTCGCGCTGGAGGAGGATGCCAGCGGTGCGACGCGGGGGCGCTGGACGCGCCTGGTGCGCGAGATGGCCGAGGGCCTGCAGGGCGTCAACAACGCCCGCATCGAGGTCGCCGAGGAGGGCAAGCTGCCCTTCCTCCACATCCATGTCGACGAGGCGGCTCTGGGCCGCTCGGCCGAATCGGTGCTGGTCGAGCTGGAACGCGGCGAACCGGCGATCTTCCTGGAGCCCGGCAGGGTCGAGGGCGGCATCATCAGCGCCAATCCGATGTGCCTGAAGGAGGGCGAGCCCGCCCTGATCGCCCAGCGCATGAAAGCCGCTCTGCGGAGCTGAAGCGCGGTCCGCTGCGGCCGAAGATTGACGCGGGGGAAGACGTGCGGTGCGCCGATTGGTGACCCGGCCTTCGCATTTTCGCCGCAAGCCGTCATGATGGTGGCGGCATGGAAGAAGCAGGCCACGGACTGACAGAACTCGCCATCGTCGTGACGGTGGCGCTTGTCTGCGGCCTCATCCTGAGCCGCCTGCGCCAGCCCGCGATCGTGGGTTACATCCTGGCAGGCGTCGTGCTCGGCCCCTCGGTTCTGGGCTTTGTCACCGACCGCGAGCAGATCAATTTCCTGGCCGAACTGGGCGTCCTGCTGCTGCTCTTTGCCATCGGCATGGAGCTCGACATCCGGGATTTCAAACCGGTCGTTCGCTTCGCCTTCATCGGCACGGCGCTGCAGATCGCCATCGCAAGCCTGGTGATGTTCGTCCTGGGGGCGCTGTTCGGCTGGTCCTGGGAACGCTCGATCCTGGTCGGCTTCGGCATCGCGCTTTCCTCCACGGCCGTGGCCATCAAGCTGCTGGAGGATGTCGGCGAACTGCGCACCGAGGTCGGGCGCCGCGCCATCGCCATCCTGATCGCCCAGGACCTGGCGGTGGTGCCGATGATGCTGTTCGTGGCGACCATGGCGCCCGACCGCGAGTTCGTCGCCGGCGACCTGCTGCCGCTGGCGGGCGCGGTCATCATCCTGGGCGGCCTGATGTGGTTCCTGGGGCGGCGGGGACGCGTGCGGCTTCCCTTCCGCAGCTTCACCCGCGGCCAGCTCGACCTGATCGCCATCGCCGCGCTGGCGCTGTGTTTTGCCGCCGCGGCGATCTCGGGCCTGTTCGGCATGTCGACCGCCTACGGCGCCTTCCTGGCCGGCCTCGTGCTGGGCAACAGCACCGACCGCAAGATCATGCTGCGCGCGACCCTGCCGATCCAGGGCGTGCTGCTCATGGTGTTCTTTCTCTCCATCGGCCTGCTGATCGACCTCGACTTCATCTGGGCCAACATCGGCGAGATCGTGGTCATGCTGCTGCTGGTGACCCTGGGCAAGACGGCGCTCAACGTCGGTGTGCTGCGCTTCCTGAAGGAACCCTGGCCGCGTGCCTGGCTGGGCGGCGTGGCGCTCGGCCAGGTCGGCGAGTTCTCCTTCGTGCTGGCCGCGCTGGGCCTTTCGGTGGGCGCCATCTCCCAGGACGGCTACCGCCTGTTCGTCGCGGTGATCGCCCTGTCGCTGGTGATCAGCCCGCTCTGGCTCGACAGCGCACGGCGCCTGCACAGGCTGGCCGACACCGCCGAGAGCTTCGAGGACCTGATGAACCGCATCTATCCCTCGAGCAGCGCCCGGACCCGGTCGTTCTATGCCTGGAGCCGGCTCCAGGCGCACCGGCTGGGCCGGCGCCACCGCGATGCCCTGCCCGAAAGCCTGGTCGACAACGACAGAGAGAACCGTGGCCCTGCCGACTCTTGAGCACGAACGCCGCCTGGGCGGGCCGGTCTGCGGCATCGACGAGGTCGGCCGCGGCCCGTGGGCCGGACCCGTGGTCGCCGCCGCGGTCATGCTCGACTTCGCCCGGGTGCCCGACGGACTGGACGATTCCAAGCGCCTGCCTGCCGTGCGGCGGCGCGAGCTCGACATCGCGATTCGCGCCTGCGCCCACGTCTCCATCGCCATGGCCAGCGTCGAGGAAGTCGATCGCCTGAACGTGCTAGGGGCCTCGATGCTGGCCATGGAACGTGCGTTCGCCGGCCTGCCCCATCCGCCCGTCCATGCCCTGGTCGACGGCAACCGTCTGCCCAGGCTGCCCTGCCCGGGGACCGCGATCGTCGGCGGCGACGGATTGTGCGCCTCGATCGCGGCGGCCTCGATCGTCGCCAAGGTCGCGCGCGACGCCCTGATGGCCGAACTCGCCGGGCAGCACCCGGGTTATGGCTGGGAACGCAACGCCGGCTACGGCACGCGCGAACACCAGGACGGGCTCGCCCGCCTGGGCGTCACCATGCACCACCGGCGCAGCTTCCGCCCGATCGCCGCCCTGCTCGCCACGATGTGATCAGCCCGCCGTCTGGGCGTGGCGGATCGCACGGCGCGTCAGGGTTGGCAGCGCCAGGCCGGGAAAGGCCTCCGGCCTGTGCCACTGGTCGTCCGGTCCCGGAGCCGGGCCGGGCCCGTCGAGCCGAACGCTGGCGACCGCGAGGTCGATCAGGAAGTGGGTGAAGCCATGGCGGGCAACGCCCGGCAGCAGCCGGTAACCACCCGTGGCCGGGGCATGCGGCAGGGCCTCCTTCAACGCCCAGGGCGATTCGCGCCAGGGCGTCGAGGGCAGCTCCAGCATGCCGCCCAGCAGGCCCTCGTCGGGGCGGCGCCGCAGCAGCACGGCGCCGTCGCCGCGTTCGACCCAGAAGACCAGGCCGTGTTTCTGCGGGCGCAGCTTCCTTGGCGCGGCGACCGGCAGGTCGGCGGCGATACCGGCCCGGCGGCCGGCACAGCCGTCGCGCCAGGGGCAGATGCCGCAGGCCGGATTGCGCGGCGTGCAGACGGTCGCCCCAAGATCCATCAGGGCCTGGGCAAAGTCGCCCGGGCGATCGGGCGGGATCATCGCCAGCGTGCGTTCGCGGATGGCGGTCTTGGCCGCGGGCAGCGGCGTCTCGATGGCATAGGCCCGCGCCATCACCCGCTCGACATTGCCATCCACCGCGGCAGCAGGGCGGTCAAAGGCGATCGCGGCGATCGCCCCGGCGGTATAGGCGCCGATGCCGGGCAGGGCGCGCAAGCCGGCCTCGTCATCGGGGAAGCTGCCGCCGAAATCGGCGACCACGGCCCTGGCACAGGTATGCAGGCGGCGGGCGCGGGCGTAGTAGCCAAGCCCGGCCCAGGCCGCCAGGACCGCGTCGAGATCGGCCGCGGCCAGCGCCTCGACCGTCGGCCAGCGATCCAGGAAGCGCAGGAAATAGGGGATCACCGCCTGCACCTGGGTCTGCTGCAGCATGATCTCGGAGAGCCAGACCCGGTAGGGATCAGCGACCTCACCGGGACGCGCGCGCCAGGGCAGGTCGCGCCGGTGACGGTCGTACCAGGCAAGCAGGCTTGCGGCGCAGGGCGATGACGTGGACTCTGGGACCATTGCCGGTCCAGCTTGCGACGGCCGGAGCCACACGGACAAGGCCATGAAGGAACCCGAAGCGACACAACCCCGGCGAGGCGGCAAGCCGACCCGCGCCGGACTGCTGCTGCCCGAGGCCGCGGCCAAGGCCTATCGCAAGCACGGCTTTGCCGAATCCCGCCTGCTGACCGACTGGGCCGCCGTCGTGGGCGATCGCATGGCGCAGGTCTGCCTGCCCGAGAAACTGGCCCGCGACGGCGCCCTGACGGTGCGTGTCTCGCCCGCCTTCGCCCTGGAGATGCAGCACCTGGAGCCCAAGATCCTGGAACGCATCGCGGGGTACTTCGGGCACCGCGCCGTCACACGCATCCGGCTGCGCCAGGGCATCGTCGAGCCGCCAGCCCCGGACCTGCGGCGTGAACCCCGGCCGCTGACCGAGGACGAGGCCCGCGCACTCGAGACGCGCCTGACTCAGGTCGAGGATGCCGGCCTGCGGGCGGCACTGGAACGCCTGGGCCGGGCGGTGATCGGCTCCAGGCCGCTCGAAACACGGTCTCCAGGCGCCACCAAACCCGCTTCCTGAACCGCCGGCGATCACGGGAAGTTCAGCGCGGCGGCCGCAGGATCGGGCGGTTCGTGCCGATTTGCCCTGAAATTGCCGCGGGCATGGGCCATGTTCCATGCTGAGCCGGGCCGTGGATAACCTCCGCGCGGGATGCTTGAGGTACCGGACTCGCCTCACCTATAATCGATTGCGCCCACCGGTTCCGGCGCGGTCACGCTCCAAGAGGATCGGACTTTGCTCATCAGACGCCAGTTTCTCGCTGCAGCGCTCGTCGCGGCGGCTTTGCCTCTCGTTTCCGCGCAGGCGCAGGATCCCCAGCCCCTGCCCGACATGATTCTGGGCAATCCCGAGGCGCCCATCGAGATCATCGAGTATGCCTCGATGACCTGCCCCCATTGCGCCGCCTTCCACAACGACACCCTGCCCCAGCTCAAGGCCGAGTGGATCGACACCGGCCGGGCCAGACTGATCTTCCGCGAATTCCCGCTCGATCGCCTGGCGGTGGTCGCCTCGGCGGTCGCGCGCTGCTCGGGCCCCGACCACTACTTCGGCTTCATCGACGTGCTGTTCGAGACCCAGAGCACCTGGGCGCGCGCCGAGGACCCGGTCGAGGCGATCAAGCAGATCGTCCGCATGGGCGGGCTCGACCCGGCCATGGTCGACACCTGCATGGCCGACAGCGTCGTGATCGACGGCATCATCGCGACGCGGATTCACGGCGAGCAGAACTACGAGATCAAGTCGACCCCCAGCATCATCATCGACGGCGAACTCCATGCCGGCGACATGAGCTACGAGGAACTCGACGCCATGCTGCGCGAGATCGAGGACAACGGCTGACATGAACCGCACGGCCCGCCTCCGGGATGAGTCCCGCCGCTGCCGTCCGGCAGCGGCCTGAAGGGGCGCGCCGTGCATTTCGCCAGATTGCGTCTCGCCGGGTTCAAGTCCTTCGTCGATCCCACCGAACTGGTGATCGCGCCAGGGCTGACCGGCATCGTCGGCCCCAACGGCTGCGGCAAGTCCAACCTTCTCGAAGGCCTGCGCTGGGTCATGGGCGAAAGCTCGGCCAAGAAGATGCGCGGCGGCGAGATGGAGGACATCATCTTCTCGGGCACCGATTTCCGCCCGGGCCGCAATGTCGCCGAGGCGACCCTGACGCTGGAGAACACCGACCGCACCGGGCCGGCACCCTACAGCGAGCAGGAGGAAATCCAGGTCCTGCGCCGCATCGAGCGCGGTTCGGGTTCCAACTACCGCATCAACGGCCAGGAAGCGCGCGCCCGCGACGTGCAGCTCTTCTTTGCCGACATCGCCACGGGGACCAAGAGTTCCGCACTGGTGAGCCAGGGGCAGATTTCCGACCTGATCCGGGCCAAACCCTCCGGGCGCAAGCACCTGCTGGAAGAGGCCGCCGGCATCGCCGGCCTGCAGTCGCGCCGCCACGAGGCGGAACTGCGCCTGAAGGCGGCCGAGACCAACCTGGAGCGCCTGGGCGACGTCGTCGCCAACCTCGAGACCCAGCTTGCCAACCTGCAGCGCCAGGCGCGCCAGGCCCAGCGCTACCGCCGCCTGTCCGACCGCATCAAGGAAGCAGAAAGCCGCTGGCTGCTGCGCCGCTGGCGCGATGCCGGCATCGCCGTGGCCGCGGCGGGCGAGGCCCTGGCGCAGGTCGAGGGCCAGCTTGCCGAGGCGACCCGTCAGGTCGCCGAGGCGACCACCGCCCAGGTCTCGGCCGCCGAAGCCCTGCCACCCCTGCGCGAGGCCGAGAATGCCGCGACCGCGGCGCTCAACGACCTGCAGGTGACCCGGGTCGCCCTGGAAGCCGAGGAACGCCGGCTCAACGAGCAGCGGCGCGAGATCGAGGGACGCCTTGCCCAGCTGGGGCGGGACCACGAGCGCGAATCGACCCTGGCTCTGGACGCCCGGCGCGCCCTGGAAGCGATGGCCGCCGAGGAAGCCGAACTGGCCGCCCAGCGTGAGGGCGAGGCCGAGGCGATCGCGGCCGCCGAAGCCGCCTGCGCCCAGAGCCGCGAGGCGGTCGCTGCCCTGGAGGCGCAAGTCACCCGCGTCGCCGAGGAACGTGCCCAGCGGCGCGCCCGGCGCCAGAACCTGGAAAGCCGCATCGGCGATCTGGAAGGGCGCATCGCCCGCCTGGACCGCCAAGCCCGCGAGATCGAGGCTGAACGCGGCCAGCTCAACCTGGGCCTCGACGATTCCGATTCGCTCGACCGCATGCGCCGCGACGAGGAAACCGCCGGTGCGGCGCTGGAAGCCGCCCGCGAGGCCTTTGCCGCTGCCGAGACCCGTCGTACCGAACGCCGCGAGGCCGAGGAAGCCGCCCGCAAGGTCTTCCGCGATGCCGATTCGGAAGCCGCCCGCCTGATTGCCGAACGCGATGCGCTGGCCAGCCTGATCGCGCGCAGCCGCAGCGAAGGCACGCCGCTGATCGACGGCGTGCGCGTGGCGCCGGGTTACGAAGCCGCCCTGGGTGCGGCGCTGGGCGACGACCTCGACGTGCCGCTGGGCGGCGACGGCCCGCTCGCCTGGACGCAACTGCCCGATTACAGCGATGCCCCGGCCCTGCCCGAGGGCGCGCGCCCGCTTTCCGAACATGTCCGTGCACCGGCCGAACTGGCCCGGCGCATGGCCCAGATCGGCATCGTCGAGGCCGACCTGGCCGAGGCGATGGCGGCGCAGCTTCGTCCCGGCCAGCGCCTGGTGACGGTCGACGGCCGCCTGTGGCGCTGGGACGGCTTTGTCATGCGCGACGCCGAGACCTCGGCCGCCGCGCGCCTCGCCCAGCGCACCCGCCTGGAGGCCCTCGGCGGCGAGGTGGCCGAGGCCGAGGCGCTCCGCGAGGAGCAGCGCGCCA
>JAQCLG010000132.1 GCA_027592745.1 Pseudomonadota bacterium
GCTCTGCCCCTTTGCCACCGACCACAAGGTCTGGTTCGGCCACAGCGGCTCGGATGCCAACGACATGGTCATGCGCGCGGTCCAGGCCGCGACAGGCCGGAGGCGTTTCATGAGTTTCTACGGCGCCTATCACGGCGGCGTCTCGGGTTCGATGTCGGTATCGAGCCATCCCAGCCAGCAGCACAGCCTGCCGCGCGCCGGCCTGGTGCAGATTCCCTACCCCAATCCCTACCGCCCGATCGGCGGCGGCGATGCTGCCCAGGTCGTGTTCGACCAGCTCGACTTCCTGTTTTCGGCCGGCGCCCCGCCGGGCGACATCGGCGCGCTGTTCATCGAGCCGCTGCAGTCGGACGGCGGCATGATCGTGCCGCCGCCGGGGTTCCTTGCCGAACTGGTGGCGCGCTGCCGCCGCCACGGGATCCTGATCGTCAGCGACGAGGTCAAGGTCGGGCTGGGGCGCCCTGGCTGCTGGCACTGCTACGAGGCCGAGGGGTTCACGCCCGATATCGTGACCTTCGGCAAGGGGCTGGGCAGCGGCGTGCCGATTTCCGCGGTGGTCGCGCCCCGCGCCATCATGGACTTCCAGGAGGCCTTTGCGCTGATCACGACGACGGGGAATTCGGTCAGCACCAGCGTGGTGCGTGCGGTGCTCGCGACCATCGAATCAGAGAAGCTCTATGACAACGCCGCCGCCAGGGGCGAGCAGATCATGACGGGCCTGCGGGCGCTCCAGGAGAGCCATCCGCTGATCGGGCAGGTGCGCGGCCGCGGCCTTGCGATCGGCATCGAGCTGGTGCGCGACCGCGCGACCAGGGAACCGGCGACCAGGGAGGCCGCCAAGGTCGTCCTGCGGGCCTACCAGCTCGGCGTGGTCTTCACCTATGTCGGCATGGCCTCCAACGTGCCCGAGCTGACGCCGCCGCTGACGCTTTCCAGGGAGGAAGCCGACGAGGCGGTCGCGGTGATCGGCCAGGCGATCGCCGATGTCGAGGACGGCCTGGTCAGCGACGACGATGTCGCGGCCTATGCCGGCTGGTGAAGCATGCTCACACCTAAAGATCCCGCTCCCTTCGAGATCGTGAACGCGCACGGGTCCGCGCCCTGCCTGATCGTGTGCGACCATGCCTCGCGTGTGATCCCCGCCGCCCTGGGCGCCATGGGGCTGTCCGAGGAGGCCCGCCTGGAGCACATCGCCTGGGACATCGGCGCGGCACAGATCGCCCGGCGGCTGGCACAGCGCTTCGACGCCCCGGCGGTGCTGGCCGGGTTCTCGCGCCTGGTCATCGACTGCAACCGCTATCTCGACGATCCCGCGCTGATCGTCGAAACCAGCGACACCATCGCGGTACCCACCAACCGCGGCATCGGCGACGGCGACCGGGCCGCCAGGGTGGCCTCGCTCTACCGGCCCTACCACAACGCCATCGAGGACGCCCTGAACGCCTTCGAGGCCAGGGGCACGGTGCCGTTCTTCATCTCCGTGCACACCATGACCCGGCGCATGCGCGGCCGCGAGCCCCGGCCCGAGCAGTTCACCCTGTGTTGGCTCCACGACGACCGCCTGGCGCGCCCGCTGCTGGCGCGCCTAGCGGAACGCGACGACATCGTCTTCGGCGACAACGTGCCCTACGGCCTGGAACCCGAAGAGGACTACACGGTGCCCGAACACGCCATGAAACGCGGCCTGCCGCACCTGCAGTTCGAGGTGCGCCAGGATCTGGTGGCCGACGAGAAGGGTGCGCATCTCTGGGCCGATCTGGTTTACGATCTGGTCGCCGATCTGGTGCTCGCGCCGGATCTGCGCAGGATCGAACACTTCTGGCCTTGAGGAACACGCCATGGCGCCGCCGCTCGACCAACGCCCCAACCACAAGCTGATCGGGGTTCCCGGCTCGCGCGAGCGGCTTGCCACGCCGGCGCTGATCCTCGATCTCGACGCCTTCGAGTTCAACATCGCGACCATGGCCGACTGGGCCCGCGAACGCGGGCTGGGGCTGCGGCCCCATGCCAAGACGCACAAGAGTTCGGTGATCGCGCGCCGGCAGGTCGATGCCGGGGCCGCGGGCAACTGCACCGCCACGCTTTCGGAGGCCGAGGTGCTGGTCGATGCCGGCATCCCCGGGGTGCTGGTCACCTCGACCATCGTCACGCCCGACAAGATCGCGCGCCTGATGGCGCTCAATGCCCGCGCCAAGGGCCTGATGGTCATAGTCGACGACGTCGACAACGTCGATGCCCTGAACGCTGCGGCAAGCGAGGAAACCCCGCTCTGGATCATGGTCGACATCGAGGTCGGCTGCGGCCGCACCGGTGCCGACAATCCGGCGGCCGCGATCGACCTGATCGACCGGGTGATCGCCAGCCCGCACCTGCGCTTTGCCGGCGTCCAGGCCTATGACGGCAGCGTGCAGGCGACGCCGGGCTACGAGGAGCGCCGCGCCGAACTGGACGCCCACCTGGAGAACCTGCGGCAGGTCGCTGCAGAGCTGCAGCGCCGCGGCACGCCGCTCATCATCGTTTCGGGCGGCGGCACCGGCACCCACGACCTGGACGCTCGGGGCGGGCTCTTCACCGAACTGCAGGTCGGTTCCTATTGCGTCATGGACCGCATCTACAACGGCTGCGATCTCGACGGCAGCGGCAGCGCGCGGTTCCGCACGGCGCTGTTCGTGCGCACCACCGTGATCAGCGCCGCCAAGACCGGCTTTGTCACGACCGACGCGGGCCTGAAGGCGTTTTCCACCGGCAGCGGCGATCCCGTGATTGCCTCGGGCGGGCCCCAGGGGGCGACCTATGCCTTCATGGGCGACGAACACGGCCGCATCACCTTCGCCAAGAAGGGCCAGGGCATGGCCCTGGGGGATCAGGTCGAGTGCATCGCGCCCCATTGCGATCCCACCATCGCGCTCTACGACTGCTACCATGTCGTGCGCGGCGACACGCTGGTCGATATCTGGCCGGTCGATTGCAGGGGACACTGGTAGCAGCGCGGTGACGGCGTCGCGGCTTTCACCCCAGCAGGTCCGTACGCGGCTTCTGGCGGGGGGCGAGGTCGCGCTGGTCGACGTCCGCGAACAGCGGCCGTTCGCCGATGGCCTTATCCTGCTTGCCGTGCATGCTCCGCTCAGCCGGCTGGAACTCGCCTTGCCGCCCCTGGTGCCCTGCCGGGAGACACAGGTGATCTTCTGCGACGGCGGCGAAGGACTCGCCGATCGTGCCGCGCGGGCCGGCCGGGCGATGGGATATGCCAGTCTCGCCATCCTGGAAGGTGGGACGCCGGCCTGGCAGGACGCCGGTTACCGCCTGTTCAGCGGGCTCAATGCCATCGGCGCCGCGCTCGCCGAAACGGTCGACCTGGTTTGCCGGCCGGCGCAGATCGCGGCAGCGGAGGTGGTGCGCCGTCGCCAGGCGGGGGATTCCCTGGTCATGCTCGACGCCCGGCCCTGGGAGGAGTATCGCGACCATCACATTCCCGGCGGCATTGCCTGTCCCGGCGGCGAACTGGTCTATCGGGTACACGCCCTGGCGCCCGATCCGGCGACCACGGTGGTGGTCCATTGCGCCGGGCGCAGCAGGTCGCTCTACGGTGCCCAGTCGCTGATCGACGCCGGGCTGCCCAACCCCGTGTTTGCACTGGCCGAGGGCACCCATGGCTGGCGCAAGGCGGGCCTCGACCTGGCTCATGGCGACGGCCCGCGGGCCGATGGCAGGCCAGGAGCCGACGATGCCTGAGCGCGCGCCGCCGCGCGGAGGCTCGCCCGTGACAACGGTGTGCAGTACATCGACGGCGCGACGCTTGCCCGCTGGCGCACCGAACGTGACGAACGTTCGCTCTACCTTCTGGACGTGCGTTCGCCCGAGGAGTTCGCCGCGGGGCATCGGGCCGGGGCGGTCTCGGCGCCGGGCGGCCAGCTGGTGGAATGCGCCGACGACTGGATCGGCGTGCGCGGCGGCCGTATCGTCCTGCTCGACGACGATCGGGTGCGCGCGCCCATGGCGGCATGCTGGCTGCGCCGGATGGGCTATGAGGAGGTTGCCGTGCTCGATGGCGACGGCGATGGCGAAGCCGATGTCGCTGCGGAGCCCGCCGAGCCGGCCGGGCCGGACATCGGCGCGGTGCCTGCCATCGGTGCGGATGCGCTGGGTCGCCCGGATGTCGTGCTGCTCGATCTGTCTTCCGGTCCGGCCTTCGTGCGGGGCCACGGCAAGGGCGCCCTCTGGGCCTTGCGGTCGCGGTTGCCCGATCTGCTGCCCCGCCTGCCGGAGGGCCGCCTGGCGGTGATGGACGATGCCGGGGATGCCCTGGCCGCGATTGCGGTGGCGGAACTGGCCGCAATGGGGCGCGGCGATGCCTGCCTGCTGCGTGGCGGCCTGGCCAGCCTGCAAGGCGCGGGTTGGCCGATCGAGACGGGAACACAAGGCATGCTGCACGGGATGGACGATGCCTGCTTCCTGCCTGCCGACATGGTCGAGGACCCCATGGCGGAAGCGGCCGCCTATCTGGCCTGGCAGTCGACCCTGGCGCAGGAGGTGGCCGAGGACGGCCTGCTTGTCTTCCGTCTCCACGGTGCGGCCTGACCGGCATTGCGCCCGGCGGCCAGCGGGCTACCATCGCAGCACGCCATCAGGGAGGACGCCATGACCGTCGCCGAACAACGCAGCAGCGCCATCGCGCAGACGCTGGAGCGCATCCGGGCCATCGAGGCGCGCGACGGCGTCAGCCGGGACTCGCTGGACGCGATCCGTGCGGAACTGATCGCCCTGGCGGCGCGACGGGAGTTGTTCCCGCCCAAGGAGTTTCCGCTCGCGCAAGGCAAGGGCGAGAGGTTCGAGATGCTTTCGGTCGATCCCGATGGCCGCTTCGAGCTCTATCTCGAGGTCGCTGACAAGGTGGTCGATACCCTGCCGCACAACCACACGACCTGGGCCGTGGTGGTCGGCATCCAGGGGCTGGAACTCAACCGTCTCTACGAGGGTGAAGGCGGGGAGGCCGGCGATGCGCCGCTGAAACTGCGCGAGGAAGTGCCGGTCACGGCGGGATCGGGCATCTGCATGATGCCGAGCGACTTTCACTCCATCCACATGGAGAAGGGCGAGCTCAACCTGCACCTGCACCTCTACGGCGTCGGCTTCGCCCACATGAAGGACCGCCTGATGTTCGATCCCGCGAGCGGGCGTTACCTGCCCTACAACCCGGCGCTTGCCGTGGTCGCCTGAGGCGGCCTCAGGTCCAGATCGCGATCACGGCCATCAGCATCAGGCCGGCGAGCAGGGCGAGGAAGGCCGGGACATGGCTGCTCGCGCGGTCGTCGAACTCCTCCTGAATGATGTCGAGCGCGGCGATGTAGAGGAAGGTTCCGGCGGCCAGGGAGTCGAAGACCGCCTCGACCAGTTCACCGGGGCGTTCGGCGAGCAGGTTGCCGAGCAGCCTGCCGGCGAAGATGCCGAGCGGCGTGATGCAGCAGAAGGTGACGATCAGACGCCAGGCGCGCGGCCGCGCCATGCCCGCCTTCACGAAGCTGGTCGCCAGGGCAAAGGCCGCAGCACCCTTGTGGGCGACGATCGCGATGGCGATGGCAATCCCGACCAGTGCGGTGTCCTCGACGCCCAGGGCAAGTCCGGCCAGCAGGGAATGCAGGCCCAGCACCAGGGTCAGGATGTAGGCCGAGGGACCTTCGGCCACGGTTGCCGCCTTGAACACCACCCGCTCGATCGCCAGGACGGCGACAAAACCCACGGCGGCAAGCAGGAAGGCAAGGGGAAAGTCGACCTGCGGCAGCACGCGGGCAAAGCCCTCGCCGGCATCGCCCAGCATGTGGATGAAACCCGCGCCCAGGAAGACGCCCGCTGCCGCCGGTGCACCGAGGCGGGCTATGAGCAGGCGGTGCCCGCCGCCGCGACCGCCCGTGCGCAGGGCAAGCGCGCCGCCTGCCATGCCGGTCGCGAAGATCGCCAGTGCTGCCAGAACGGCAAATCCTGCGTGCATCGCCACCCCCGGCCCATTGGGGACAGTGTGCCATGCATGGCGCGCCGAACGAAGGGGCGGTGCTCAGGAAGCGGCGAGCATGGCCTGCGTTGCCCAGCCCATCGCCATGGCGCAGCCAAGACCCAGGGCCAGATAGAGCGCAAAGACCTTGCCGCGCACCACGGCGAACACCGCCATGGCCGTGGGCAGGCTGGTGACCTCGCCGCCGATCAGGAAGGCGATCGCCGCGCCGGGTTCCATGCCCAGCTTGAGCAGGCCGTCGATCACGGGGACTGCGGCATAACCGTTGAGATAGGTCGGCACGCCGATCAGGGCGGCCAGCGGAACGGTCCACCACTGGCCGCCGCCGAGCAGCAGGGCGGCGTCGTCGGCCGGCACCCAGGCCAGCAGCAGGCTCTGGACGATGAAGGCGAGGGTCAGCCATTTGGCCATGAACAGACCGATGGCGCGGGCCTGGCTCCAGAACGGCGCCCGGCGCGCGGGATCGCGCCAGAAGGCGAGTTTCACCAGGCGTTCGCCGCCGCAACTGCCCGAACAGGTGTCGTAGATCGTGCCCAGGCGGTCGAAGGGCAGGTTGGCCCGCAGCGGGCTGGCGACCCAGGGCAGGCGCAGCATCGCCAGCGTCAGGAACCCGGCCGCCAGGCCCGAGAGAACGGCGGTCAGCGTGCGCAGCACGGCAAAGTCGAGGCCGATGATCCCCGCGGTCAGGAGGAACATCTCCGGGTCGATCAGGGGCGAGCCGACCCAGAAGGCCATGACCGGGGCCAGCGGCACACCGGCCGCGAGCAAACCGGCCACGACGGGCACGACGCTGACCGAACAGAAGGGCGAAAGCGCACCCAGGCCGCCAGCCAGGACGACCGCCACCACCGGGCGCCGGCTGAGGACGGAGGCCAGGGGCCGGTCGATGCCTGTTGCCGCAATGGCGGCGGCCAGCAGGCTGGAACCGATCACGAAGGGCAGGGTCCACAACCAGCTTTCGCCCAGGAACACCAGGGTCTGGCCACCCTGGGGCGGGTCGACCAGAACGACGGCAACGACCAGGGCAACGCAGGCGGCCCAGACCCGGTCGAGCCGCACCAGACGGGTGAAAACGCCGGGCCGAGACCCTGCCAGGGTGTCGCTCAAGGGTCAGGTCCGGGTGCGGTCGCCGGGACCCAGGGGCAGCAGGAGGATGCGGCGCAGCGAGGGGTCGCGGTGTTCGCAGGGTGATCCGATGTCGTGGCACAGCCTGGGATCGAGCGAACGGAACTCCCGCACGTTGTGAACCCGATTGAAATGACGGCGAACCTTGTTGAACATCCGATGTCCCTCCATCGCGCTCTGTTTCGGAGCGAATGACGTTGCGGCGGGCTTCATGCATCCTATTTGCTATTCCCAGGCCCGATCGGCAAATGAGATGTTGGCTGCAGTTTTTTTAAGGAAAACTAAACATGTCGGATCGCCTTCCGTCCCTCGGCGCCCTGCGTGCCTTCGAAGCGGCGGCACGCCATCTCAGCCTGACGTGGGCCGCCGAGGAGCTCCATGTGACGCCGGCAGCGATCAGCCATCAGGTCAAGACGCTCGAGGACGACCTCGGCCTGCGCCTGTTCGACCGGACCGGCCGGCGCCTGGCCCTGACGCCGGAGGCCCGTGCGGGGCTGGCCGAACTGCGGCCCGGCTTCGACCTTCTCGGCGAGGGTGTGCGGCGCATCCGGGCCAGCCGTTCCAGCCCGATGCTGCGCATCACCGCCGAGCCGACCTTTGCCGGGATGTGGCTGGTGCCGCGCCTGGCGCGCTTTCGGGCGCAATGCCCCGAGCTCGACGTTTTCATCGATGCCAGCGACCGCCTGGCCGATTTCGACCGCGACGGCGTCGATGTCGGCATCCGCTGGGGTGCCGGCCAGTATCCCGGCCTGACGGCGGTACGCCTGTTCGAGGAACAGGTCTTCCCGGTCTGTCATCCCCGTCTGCTGGAAGGCGGGCAGGGGTTGAAGGAACCGGGCGACCTGGCGCAGCAGACCCTGATCCATCTCGACTGGCCGCGCGAGAAGGGGGACTGGCCGGACTGGCGCCAGTGGCTCGATGCTGCCGGGGTCGGCGCGTTCGATTCGGGCCGCGGTCTGCGCTTCACGGCCCACAGCGATTGCCTGCGGGCCGCGGTCGACGGCCAGGGCGTGGCCCTGACCACCGATTCCCTGGTGGTCGACGACCTGCGTTCGGGACGTCTGGTGCGGCCTTTCGCGCTGGCGCTGGAGACCGACGTGCAGATGTTCCTCGTCTTCCGTCCTGACCGCGCCGCCGAACCCGCAGTATCGGCATTTCGCGAATGGCTGGTCGCCGAAGCCCGCGCCTCGCTGCCCGAGAAGGATCAGATCCGCGTGAAGTGATCGCGGTAGGGCCGGCCGGCCATGTCGCTGGGCGGGAACTGGCCCTCGGCCAGATAACGCTCGTGGCAGCGCCGCATCGCCCGGGGATCGAGGGTAACGCCCAGGCCGGGTCCGGTCGGCACGGGAACGACGCCGTTCCTTGGCACCGGCGTGCCCTCGTTGACGACATCGTCGGCGTACCAGCGGAACAGGGTCTGGCTGGGCTCGCGCACGTGTGTCATGGCGGCGGAGACATGCAGGTAGGCGGCACTCGCCACGCTCGTCTCGCCGCTGTGGAAGCGGAAGCCGACATCGAACAGTTCGCAGGCGCGGATGAACTCCACCGTGCGGCGGATGCCGCCCAGTTCGACAAGGTTGGTGACGATGGTGTCGGGTGCCTGCAGGCGCACGGCCTTGGGCAGGTCGACGATATGGGCGGAGAAGGCGGCGCGGGTGAAAGGGCGCAGCTGGGCCATCTCCTCGTAGGTCTCTGCAGGCTCCTCGTAGTAGGCGATGGCGTGTTCATCCAGACGGGCCATGGCCAGACGCGCGGTCGCCACGGTCCAGCCGCCGTTGGCGTCGAGCTTGAGGGGGCGCTCGCCGATCGCGCGGCGGATCAGGCGGACCATCTCGACCTCCTCGTCGAGACCCACGGTGGCGACCTTGCCCTCGAAGTTGGTGGCGCCGTATTCGTCGACCATGCGGGCGCAGTAGTCGGCGATCTCGCCGGGGGAATGTTCGCCCTTTTCCTTCGGCCCGGCGACGCGGTAGCCGAAGTATTCCGAGAGCGCGATCTCGTGACGCACCGCACCGCCCAGCAGGACGTGGAGCGGGACCTCCTCGATGCGGGCGCGGGCGTCCCACAGGGCCATCTCGATGCCGCCGAAGGCGCGGGTCTGGGCGACCACGTTGCCCCAGGGCGTATAGCGGATGCCGGGCAGGCAGCGGCGCTCGGCGGTCGTGATCTCGCGGATGTCGAGGCCGAGCAGGCGCTCGCGGAACTTCAGGACGTCGGCGGCGCGGTCGCCGTCGGCGACCTCGCCCAGGCCCGTGGCGCCCTCATCGGTATCGACCTCGACGATGGTCTTGGTCAGCGACTTCACCGAGCCGTGGCTGAAGACATAGGGTGCGGTGAACGGGATGTTCACGGGCGTGGCGCGGAGTTCGACGATCTTCATGGATTTCCCCCGGATGACCGGGCGACGATACAGCGTTCGCCACGGCCTGCCATCGCCCCTAGGCTGTCGGGACAACAGGCATGGAGCATGGCATGCGTCCCGAACCGGTGGATTCCTGCGAGGTCCTCGTCCTCGTCGACAACGTCAGCGACCTGCTCTCGACGGTGCCCCAGGGCGTCACCGGCGAGGTCGCCAATGTCGTGGCCGCCGGCGCGAGCGAACTGGCGGGGCGCTGCCTGTGCTGTGCGCAATGGGGGCTATCGCTGCTGATCACCCTGCGGCGCGGCGAGACCAGACGCACGGTGCTCTTCGATGCCGGGCCGGAGGCCTACGGCATCCTGCGCAACGCCGAGCGGCTGGGCGTCGATTTCGGCGCCATCGACGAGGCGGTGTTTTCCCACGGCCACTGGGACCATGTCGGCGGCATGACGGCCGCGCTGGAACGCATCCGCTCGGCAAACGGCGGTGTGCCGGTGCCGGTCCACGTCAACGAGGGCATGTTCGTGCGCCGCGCCATGCGCCTGCCGGCGGGCGAACTGCCGATGGAGCGGGTGCCGACACCGGATGACCTCGAGGCAGCAGGCGGCCGGGCGGTGATCGGCGAGGGACCGTCCCTGCTGGCCGACGGCATGGCCTTTCTCAGCGGTCCCATCCCGCGCGTGACGCCCTACGAGAAGGGCCTGCCCGGCCAGGTCGCGCAACAGGCCGACGGCAGCTGGGAGCCCGATCCCTGGATCATGGACGAGCGCTGGCTGGCGGTGGAAGTGAAGGGTCTCGGCGCCATCGTCTTTTCGGCCTGTTCCCACCCCGGCATCGTCAACGTGCTCAAGGACGCGCGCGAGCGCCTGGCGCCCTCAGCGCTGCATGGCGTGATGGGCGGTTTCCATCTTTCGGGTACGGCATGGGAGGCAATCATCCCGGAAACCGTGGCCGACATGGCAGGTTTCGGGCTGAAGGCCATCGTGCCGGGCCACTGCACGGGCTGGCGCGCGGTGCACAAGCTGGTCGAGCGCTTCGGCGATGCGGTGGTGGTGCCGTCTGCGGTGGGCAGACGGCACCGTTTCGCGAGCTAGAGCGTTTCCTGTTTGTGGGGAATCGAATGGGGATTCCCGAGG
>JAQCLG010000133.1 GCA_027592745.1 Pseudomonadota bacterium
GATCCTCGCGCAGGTGGGCGGTGATGCCGTCGGCGCCGGACGTGGCGGCAAGGCGCGCGGCGCGCACGGGATCGGGATGCGGCCCGCCGCGTGCGTTGCGGATGGTCGCGACGTGATCGATGTTGACGCCCAGTCTCAGGCGACGGCTGGCCATGGCTTTGCTCCAGTTGAACGAGCCTTCCGGCTCCCGCGGCTGCCCGGCATGGGTATCACGGCTGGCAGGGCCACGGCAAAGCCCTCCGTCGTCCTCGTCTCAGGCACGGGCGCGCTCCACGGAGGTGATCGAGGGGCTGGCGCGCAGGGCCGCGATGATGTTGGTCAGGTGGCGGATATCGCGCACCTCGACATCGATCTCCATGTCGAAGAAGTCGCTCGAACGGTTGGTGAACTTCAGGTTGGAGATGTTGCCGTTGTTGCGCCCGATCAGCGTCGTGATGATGCCCAGGGCGCCCGGTTCGTTGACCACCACCAGGTGGACCCGGCCGACATGCATCTCCGGCGTGTCGCCGTGCACGGTCCAGGCGACGTCGAGCCAGCGTTCCGGCGTCGCCTCGAACTGCTGGAGCATGTCGCAGTCGATGGTGTGGATCGTGACGCCCTTGCCCGTGGTCACGATGCCGACGATGCGGTCGCCCGGCAGGGGATGGCAGCAGGTCGCGAAATGCACAGCCATGCCGGGGATCAGGCCGCGGATGGGAATGGCGTGGTCGCCTGCCTGGCCGTCCCTGGGCGTGCTGCGCCGCGGCGCCAGTTCGGCCCCCACAGCCTCGGGATAGACCGCGCCGACGACCTGGCGCCCGGTCAGTTCGCCCTGGCCCACGGCGGCAAAGAGGTCTTCGGGCCGGCGCTTGGCCAGCACCGCGCAGGCGCGCTTGATCGCCTTCTTGGTCATCTCGCATTCGTCCTGGGCAAAGGCGCGCTCCAGGATCGCCTCGCCCAGGCGGACGTATTCCTCGATCTCGCGGGCCCGCACGAAACGCCGGATGCGGCTCCTGGCCTTGCCCGTGACGACGAACTGCTCCCAGGTCGGGCTCGGCGCGGGCACCGAGGAACGCACGATCTCGACCTGATCTCCATTCTCAAGAATTGTCTTCAACGGCTTGATTCTACCGTTAATTTTTCCCCCGACGCATGTGTCACCTACGTCGGTGTGCACCGCGTAGGCAAAATCCACCGGGGTGGCGCCGCGCGGCAGGGCGATGAGATCCCCCTTGGGCGAGAAGCAGAAGACCTGGTCCTGGAACATCTCCAGCTTGGTGTGTTCGAGGAACTCCTCGGGGTCGGTCGTGTGCTCGAGGATCTCCAGCAGCTCGCGCACCCAGCGGTACTGGCGCCCGTCGCGCTGGGCCAGGCGCGGGTCGCCGCCCTTGTAGCCCCAGTGGGCCGCCACGCCGAACTCGGCGATCTCGTGCATCTCCTGGGTGCGGATCTGCACTTCCAGGCGCTGCTGGTCGGGGCCATAGACCGTGCTGTGGATCGAACGGTAGCCGTTGGGCTTGGGCGTCGAGATGTAGTCCTTGAAGCTGCCGGGCACCATCGGCCAGGCGCCATGGACCACGCCCAGGGCCTCGTAGCAGCGCATCGTGGTGTCGACCATGACGCGGAAGGCGACGATGTCGGAGAGCTGCTCGAAGGTGACGTTCTTGCGCTGCATCTTGCGCCAGATCGAATAGGGCCGTTTCTCGCGCCCAAAGACCTCGGCCGAGATGCCTGCCCGCGCCAGCGTCTTGCGCAGGGTCTCGACGGTCTGGGGGATGAGTTCGGCGCTTTCCTCGCGCAGGTAGCGCAGGCGTTCGATGACCGAGGCGTGGGCCGAGGGGTTGATCTCCTGGAAGGCGAGATCCTCGAGTTCGTCCTTCAGCGCCTGCATGCCGATGCGTTCGGCAAGCGGGGCGTAGATCTCCATGGTCTCGTGAGCGACGCGCAGCCGCTTCTCGGGCTTCTTGACGTGGTGCAGCGTGCGCATGTTGTGCAGGCGGTCGGCAAGCTTGACCAGCAGGACGCGGATGTCCTCCGACATCGCCAGCAGCAGCTTGCGGAAGTTCTCGCCCTGGCGCGTGTTCTCGGACTGCAGCTCGATGCGCGAGAGTTTCGTCACGCCGTCGACGAGCTTGGCGATCTGGTCGCCGAACTGCCCGGAGATGTCGTCGAGGGTGGTCTCGGTGTCCTCGACGGTATCGTGCAGCAGCCCCGTGATGATCGAGGCGCCGTCGAGCTTCATGCCGGCAAGGATGCCGGCGACTTCTACCGGGTGGGAATAATAGGGATCGCCGGATTCACGGGTCTGGGTGCCATGGGCGCGCGTGGCAAAGACGTAGGCGCGGTTGAGCGCCTCCTCATCGACCGCGTGGTCGTAGCTCCTGACACGTTCCACCAACTCGAACTGGCGCAGCATCGCGCGTCACCCATGCCGTGCCGCGGAAACGCACGGCAGCACCTGGCGCGGACTAGACGTCCTCGCCGCCTTCTTCGCCTTCGGCAAAGGCGTTGGAGCTGTCGTCGTCCAGGGCGGCAAGGGCCGCCGCGGCCTGGGCGATGGCATCGCCCGACAGGCCGACCTCGTCGGCAAAGGCGCTGTCGCTGTCAAACTCGGCATCGTCGTCCTGGGGCTCGCCGCCGTAGATCAGCTTGCGGCGGATGCCTTCCAGATCGATCGTGTCGTCGGCGATCTCGCGCAGGGCAATGACCGGGTTCTTGTCGTTGTCGCGGTCGACCGTCGGGGCCGAACCGGCGCTGAGCTCACGGGCACGCTGGGCGGCCAGCAGCGTGAGTTCGAAGCGATTGGGGATGCGGTCGAGGCAGTCTTCCACCGTCAAACGGGCCATGAATCTTCTCTCCTGCCATCTCTTGAGGCTTATTTGGTGCCGCAAATAGCCCCAAGCAAGCAGCAAAAGCAAGGAATTCCGTCCGTTTCAGGCGTCCGGAGAGAGCCTGCGGATGCGCTGGCCGGGCGGCAGCGCCACCAGCAGTTCGGCGATCGGGCGGCCATCGACGGGGTGGCGCCAGTCGGGTGCGACATCGGCCAGCGGCATCAGCACGAAGGCGCGCTGGTCCATGCGCGGATGGGGCAGCAGGGGCGCGCCCTCCAGGCGCACCAGGCCGCAATGGTCAATCAGGTCGAGGTCGATGGCGCGCGCCTCCCAGCGCTGCCGCCGGACGCGGCCGAAGGCCTCCTCCAGCGCGTGCAGGCGGGCCAGCAGCGCCTCGGGCGAAAGCGCGGTGTCGAGCCGGGCGACGCCGTTGACGTACCAGGGCTGGTCGAGATCGGGCACCGGCGCGGTTTCGTACCAGGGCGAGCGCGCGACGAGCCCGATGCCGTCCCCGCAGAGGTGCTCCAGGGCGGCCTCGAGCGTCGCCCGCGGCGGCCCCCAGGGGGAAGGCAGGTTCGCGCCCAGAGCGACAAACACACAGGATTTGCCCATCATCGATCCGCTTTCGCTATCGGTTTTCGGGGATATCGCATAGATTCAACGGATCGGCGTGCGCCATTGCACGCAACAATTGTGTTTCACGCAACCCATTGTCCCCCGGAGTATTTGAACGCTCATGACGGTCTTTTACAGCGAAGAACGCACCGCCCTGTTTATCGATGGTCCGAACCTTTATTCCACCGCCAAGAACCTGGGTTTCGACATCGACTACAAGCTCCTCAAGCAGGAATTCGCCTCCAAGGCGCGCCTGATCCGAGCCATGTACTACACCGCCCTGCTCGACGATCAGGAGTATTCGCCGATCCGGCCGTTGGTCGATTGGCTCGATTACAACGGCTACACCATGGTGACCAAACCCGCCAAGGAGTTCACGGATTCCATGGGCCGGCGCAAGATCAAGGGCAACATGGACATCGAGATCGCCATCGACATGCTCAAGATGGCCGGTTTCCTCGACCATGTCGTGCTGTTCTCGGGCGACGGCGATTTCCGCTCCCTGGTCGAGGCCGTGCAGCAGCGCGGCGTGCGCGTCTCGGTGGTCAGTTCGCTCAAGACCCAGCCCGCCATGGTCGCCGACGACCTGCGCCGCCAGGCCGACAACTTCATCGAGCTCAGCGACATCGCCGACCGCATCGCCCGCCGCTTCCTCGACCAGACCCTGCCGGCGCCGCGTGCCCCCCGCGACGAGGACCCCGATGTCGACAGCTACGGCCAGTCGAGCGAGGCCATCGTCACCCGCCGCTGATGCTGCCCGGCCCCAACTGTCCCCTCTGCCCGCGGCTGGTCGCCTTCCGCGAGGCCAACCGGGAACGCGAGCCCGACTGGCACAACGCCCCGGTCCCGACCTTCGGGCCGATGGATGCGCGCCTTCTGGTCGTCGGCCTGGCGCCGGGCATGCGCGGGGCCAACCGCACGGGACGCCCCTTCACCGGCGATGGCGCGGGCAACCTGCTCTACCCCGCCCTGCTCGCCACCGGCTTCGCCCGCGGCAGCTACGAGGCCCGGCCCGACGACGGCCTGGAGCTGCGCGACTGCCGCATCACCAACGGCGTGCGCTGCGTGCCGCCCGAGAACAAGCCCACGACCGCCGAGATCCGCACCTGCAACGGCTTCCTGGCCGAGGAGATCGCCGCCCTGCCCCGGCTCGGCGCGATCCTGGCCCTGGGCGGCATCGCCCATGGCGCGGTGCTGACCGCACTGGGCCAGCGCAAGTCGGCCTTCGCCTTCGGCCACGGCGCCCTGCATGCCCTGCCCGGCGGCCTGCTGCTGGCCGACAGCTACCACTGCAGCCGGCTCAACACGAACACCGGCCGCCTCACCGAGGCGATGTTCCTGGCGGTGCTGGAGGAACTCCGCGCCGCCCTGGGGCTTTCCGCCCGGTCGCGCTGACCACGATCGCCAGCAGGATCAGGCCGGCCCCGGCCAGGCTCGCCCAGTGGGCCGCCTCGCCGAACAGCAGCCAGCCGATCGCCAGCGCCGTCATCAGCTCCGAGGCGCCGGCGACAGCGGCCCTAGCGCCTCCGGCCAGGGAGGCGCCCAGCACGATCAGCGCCGTTGCAGCGATGCCCGTGACGACCGGCAGGTAGAGGCCGGCGAGCCAGCCCGTGGCGCTGTGCGGCAGAGTGAAACTGCCGCCCTCGAGCAGCATCAGCGGCACCACCGGCAGGCAGGCCCCCAGGTTCACGCCCAGCAGGCGCAGCGGCACGCTGGTGCCGACAGGCAGGCGCGACAGGCAGGAAAGATAGAAGGCGTAACCCAGCGGCGCCCCGAAGGTGACAAGCACCGCCAGGGGAATGTCGCCCTCCATGCTGCCCGGCCCCACGATCAGGGCCGCCGCACCCAGCACCATGGCGATGGCGAGCGTGGTGCGCGCTTCCAGCCGCACGCCGAAGAACACGAGCCCCACGATCAGGGTGAAGGCCGGATAGGTGTAGAAGATCAGCACCGTCAGCGAGGCCGGCAGCGCGGCATATCCCCGGAACAGGAAGATCGTCCCGGTGCCGATGGCCACACCGGCCGCCAGGGAAAGCAGCAGACCGTCGCGCGGGGCCCGGCGCCAGAGCAGCCAGAGCAGCAGCGGCGGCAGCGAACCCAGGTAGCGGTAGAGCAGCGCCGACTCGGGACTGACGCCGTCGTCGTAGAGTGCCCCCAGGACCAGCGGCAGCATGCCGAAGGCGATCGCGCCGACGGCCGTCAGCGCCACGCCGCTTGCCACCGGCGCCTGTTCCATGCGCCGCCACAGGGCGACGATCAGGGGATGTGCGGGTACTGCCGTCATGATTTTCCAGCCTCAATTGACGGCACGCCCGGAACTCCGTAAGTCGGGCGCACACCAGCATTTGCGACGCCAGAACGAGGAGGACGGCATGGCCGGAACGATCGAGGCACGACTTCAGGAACTCGGCATCGAATTGCCCGCCGCGGCCGCGCCCGCCGCAAACTACGTCCCCTGGTCGATCAGCGGCAAGACCGTCTATGTCGCCGGTCAGGTCACCTTCTGGAACGGCGAGCTGAAGTTCATCGGTAAGGTCGGCAAGGAGTTCTCGGTCGAGGAAGGCTACCAGGCCGCCCGCCTGTGTGCGCTCAACGTCATCGCTCAGGTCAAGGCGGCCTGCGGCGGCGATCTCGACCGTGTCGTGCGCTGCTGCCGCCTGGGCGGCTTCGTCAACGCCGGCCCGGACTTCTTCGACCATCCCAAGGTGATCAACGGCGCCAGCGACCTGATGGTCGAGGTCTTCGGCGACAAGGGCAAACACGCCCGCGCCGCCGTGGGCTGCTCGGCCCTGCCGCTCAACGTGGCGACCGAGGTCGATGCCATCTTCGAGATCGCCTGATCCCATGAACGGCGGCGAGGCCCTGGTCGAGACCCTGGCGGCGCACGGCGTCGACACCGTCTTCTGCGTTCCCGGCGAAAGTTACCTCGCCGTCCTGGAGGCCCTGCGCCGCCGCTCCAACACCATGCGGCTGGTGACCAACCGCCATGAATCCGGGGCGACCTTCGCGGCCAACGCCTACGGCAAGCTGGCGCACAAGCCCGGCATCGCCTTCGTCAGCCGCGGTCCGGGCGCGACCAACGCCTCGATCGGACTGCATACGGCCGACCAGGACAGCGTGCCGATGGTCCTGTTCATCGGCCAGCTTCCCCGCCGCGAACTGGGCCGCGAGGGTTTCCAGGAGATCGACTACGCCGCCTTCTTCGGCACCATCGCCAAGGCGGTGCTGCAGCCGATCGATCCCGCCGACGTCGCGCGCATGACTGCCGAGGCCCTGGCGATCGCCCAGGCCGGGCGGCCCGGGCCCGTGGTCGTCGTGCTGCCCGAGGACGTGACCGAGGCCGAGGCCGGCGACGTCGCCATTCCCGCACACGTCCCTGTCTTTCCGGCCGAAGCCTCGCAGGCCCAGCTGCGCCATGCCGCCGCCATGATCGACGGCGCCCGCAAGCCCCTGATCATCGCCGGCGAGATGGTGAAGTTCGAGGCGGCCACGACGTGCCTGGGCGCCTTTGCCAAAGCCGCCGCGATCCCGGTGGCGGCCGCCTTCCGCTGCCAGGACGTGCTCAACAACGACCACCCGGCCTATGCCGGCGTCTTTGCACTGGGCCGCTCGCCGCACCTGACGAAGGCCTGGGAGGAAGCCGACCTGGTGATCCTGGCCGGCGCCCGGTTCGATGCCATCACCTCGGCCGACTTCGCCCTGCGCGACGAAGGCAAGACGATCCTGATGCTCCATCCCGACGCCGAAACCATCGCCCAGGTCCAGCCCGCCTTCGGCATCGCCGCCCCGGTCGGTTCCGTGCTCGACGCCCTGATCGATGCCATCGCGATGCCGAGCGCCGAACGGGCCACCTGGCAGGCGACCCAGCGCGCCGGGTTCGAGCGCTTCCAGGCCGAGGCCCCCTCAGCCCTGGGCAAGGTCGACATGACGGCCGTGATCCGCCACGTCGATCATGCGCTGTCCGCGCTCGACCATGTCGTGGCCAACGATGCCGGCAACTTCGCGACCTGGCTGCACCGTCACTTCCGCTGGCGCCTGCCCGACAGCCAGGCCGGCCCGATGTCGGGTTCGATGGGCTACGGCGTGCCTGCCGGCGTCGGTGCCGCGTTTGCCCGGCCCGGCGCACGGGTCGTCACCTTCGTCGGCGACGGCGGGTTCATGATGACCGGCCAGGAACTATCGACCGCAGTGCAGAACAACCTGCCGCTGATCGTCATCGCCTGCGACAACGGCCACTACGGCACGATCCTGATGCACCAGCACCGCTACGCCGGCGCCGGCAACTATGCCGCCACCGTGCTCAACAGCCCGGACTTCGCCGCCCTGGGTGCGGCCTATGGTGCGAAGTCGTGGAAGGTCGAGACGACGGAGCAGTTCGGCCCGGCCTTCGATGCCGCTCTGGCCCACGACGGCCCCAGCCTGATCCATGTCCTGACCGACATCCGCGACATCTCGGCGGGTGGACCGCTCAAGAGCTAGGGAAGGACCCGGGCATGACGGAGATGGACGCCTTCATCGCGGACCTGCCCAAGGTTGAGCTCCACGTCCATATCGAGGGCACCTTCGAGCCCGAGCTGATGCTGGCCATCGCCGCACGCAACGGCCTGCCCGCGCCCTTCCCCTCCGTGGCGCAGGCACGCGCGGCCTATGCCTTCCACGACCTGCAGGAATTCCTCGATCTCTACTACCGCGGCATGAACGTGCTGCTCACCGCGCGAGATTTTCACGACCTCACGCTGGCCTATCTCGAACGCGCCCATGCCGACCGCGTGCGCCATGCCGAGATCTTCTTCGACCCCCAGGCCCACACCGGCCGCGGCGTCGCCCTGGCGACGGCGATGGAGGGCATCTGCAGCGCCCTCGACGAGGGCCTGGAACGCTTCGGCATCACGGCCCGGCTGATCCCCAACTTCCTGCGCGACCGCGACGAGGACGACGCCATGGCCTGTTTCGAGGCCTGCCTTGCCCACCGCGACCGGATCTGCGGCTTCGGCCTCGATTCGGCCGAGCGCGGCCACCCGCCCTCGAAGTTCGCCCGTGTCTTTGCGCGCGTGCGCAGCGAGGGTTTCCATGTCGTTGCCCATGCCGGCGAGGAGGGCCCCGCCGACTACGTCACCCAGGCGCTCGACCTGCTGGGCGCCCAGCGCATCGACCACGGCATCCACGCCATGGACGATCCGGCCGTGGTGCAGCGCCTGGTCGATGAGTCCGTCGTGCTGACGGTCTGCCCGCTGTCCAACGTGCGCCTGCGGGTGGTACCCGACATGGCGGCCCATCCCCTGGCGCGGATGCTGGCGCGCGGTCTCAAGGTCACCGTCAACTCTGACGACCCGCCCTATTTCGGCGGCTACATCGGCGACAACTACCGGGCGGCGCAGCAGGCGCTGGGTCTCGACCGGGAGGCCCTCATCGCGATGGCGCAGAACGCCATCGACGGCGCCTTCGTCGATGCCGAACGCCACGACCTGCTGCTCTCCGAATTGCGCCTGTACCAGGCCTCCTGACCGCACCGGGTCGTGGGCAAACGTCCATCACGAACGCGTGAAGAACCTACACCGGCCGCCATGCAGCGCGTAGATTCGCACGACATGTCACGCACACGCCCTCCCCTGCCATGACCGACGCGACGCGCCCGAGTTTCCAGGCGCGCAGCATCGCAAGCATCCACCATGTGCCGGAGGATGCCTGGGACGCCTGCGCGGGGAACGCCAATCCCTTCGTTTCCCACGACTTCCTCTCCTGCCTGGAAGACAGCAATTCGGCGACGCCCGAGACCGGCTGGGCGCCGGCCCACATCCTGCTGGAGGAGACGGACGGCAGGCTTCTGGGCTGCGCCCCGGCCTATTTCAAATCCCATTCCTATGGCGAGTTCGTCTTCGACCACGGCTGGGCCGACGCCTTCGAACGCGCGGGCGGGCGCTACTACCCCAAGCTGCTGATCGCCGTGCCCTTCACGCCCGCCACCGGGCCGCGCCTGCTCGTGCCGCCCGGACCCGATGCCGAGGAACACCGCCGGCTGCTCGCCGCCACCATCGTCGGTGTCGCCCAGGAAGCCGGCATCTCGACCGCCCACGTCAACTTCCCCCTGGAATCCGAATGGCACCTGCTGGGCGAGACGGGTTTCCTGCAGCGCACCGGCGTGCAGTTCCACTGGGTGAACGAGGGGTTTGCCGATTTCGAGGCGTTTCTCGCGACCCTGGCCTCGCGCAAGCGCAAGGCAATCCGCAAGGAACGGCGCGAGGCGGTCGAGGGCGGCATCGAGATCGAGACCCTCTCGGGCCGCGACCTGACCAGCGATGTCTGGGATTCCTTCTTTGCCTTCTACCGCGACACCGGCAGCCGCAAGTGGGGCACGCCCTATCTGACACGGCGCTTCTTCGACCTGCTGGGCGAACGTATGGGCGAGAAGGTCGCGCTGGTGATGGCAAGGCGCGAGGGCCGCTGGATCGCCGGCGCGCTCAACATCGTCGGTTCGGACACACTGTTCGGGCGCTACTGGGGCTGCATCGAGGACCACCGGCACCTGCACTTCGAATGCTGCTACTACCAGGCCATCGACTACGCCATCGCGCACGGTCTGGCCCGCGTCGAGGCCGGCGCCCAGGGCAGCCACAAGATCCAGCGCGGCTACATGCCGGTGCACACCTATTCGGCACACTGGATCGAGAACCCGAGCTTCCACGCCGCGGTCGAGCGCTTCCTGGAGGAAGAGGCCCGGCACGTCGACTGGGAAGTCGAGGCCATCGAGCGCGAGTACTCGCCCTTCCGCAAGAGCGATTGAGCCGTAATTCGCGGCCAAGCCGGCGAAGGGACTAGTTGAGCGTCACCACCGCACCGTTGAGCGTCAGGGCGAAGGCGCACCAGCCCAGGTACGGCAGCATGACGAGGCTGGCCGCAGGCGTCGTGTGCCAGGCCGCGCGCTGGGTGGCGACGATGGCGGCCAGCAGGACCACCAGGTCGATCAGCGCCAGCAGCGGCATCTGGTAGGCGAAGAAGAACCAGCTCCAGGCGGGGTTGAGGCCAAGCTGCACGAAGAACAGCGCCAGCGCTCGGCTGCGGCCCGGACTCACGGGGGTCTTCCAGATCAGCCACAGAGCGAAACCCAACGAGACGTAGAGCGCGGTCCAGACCGGGGCGAAGACCCAGGCCGGCGGGTTCCAGGGG
>JAQCLG010000005.1 GCA_027592745.1 Pseudomonadota bacterium
GCCGAGCCGGCCGGCATCTCCGCGGCGAAAATCTCGTTGGCCCTGGGCGCGCGCTCCTCTTCCCACAGGTGGCTGCCCGGCACGATGCGAGTTGCGCCGTTGTCGGCGGTGAACTCGGTCACTGCCCAGAGCGAGCCCTGTTGCAGCACGGGACCGGGATTGCGGAAGGGATAGAAGAAACCGTCGCGGTGCAGGGCCTGGGCTTTCTCGCCCGGCATCAGGTGCATGACGCCGGTATAGGTCACCTGGTAGCGCGCGCAATGGGGCAGCAGGATGTGGTCGGCCGCCCCCAGCAGCACGGGATGGAGCACCATCTGGCGCGTCGTGGGCGCGCGCATGAAGAGGTTGTTGAAGCGCTTGGTCCTTGCACCCAGGAATGCGGTCTCGCCGGTCTTCTGGGTCGCGAAGTGGGGCTCCAGCTCGGCGCGCAGCGCAGCGAGCTGGTCCGGGGTCATCATGTTCTCGACGATGGCATAACCGTGGACGTCGATCGCGCGGCCGACCTCTTGCGGGTCTGTGGTGCGGGCATCGAACCGGGCCAGTTGCGGCATACCTGCCTGTCTCCCTGCATGACGAATCGGGCGATCCTAGAGCGCGATTTGCCCCGATGCACCCTCGCCGTGCGGCCGGCTGCGTCCTAGGATCGACAGGCCAGCACGGAGAGCCCGCCATGTCCGACAACGTCGTCCTCTACGAATCGCGCGACAGGGTCGCGATCATCACGCTCAACCGGCCCGACAAGCTCAACGCGCTCAACGGCGCGGTCTGCCAGCGCATGCTGGAGCTCTGGCGGCGCTTCGAGGAAGGTGAGGACCGGGTCGCCGTCATCACCGGCGCGGGGCGTGCCTTCACGGCCGGGGCCGACCTCAGCGACGGCGGCGAGATCTGGCCCTGGATGCCCGGCGTCGGCATCGAACTGAAGAAACCCGTGATTGCCGCGGTCAACGGCCTGGTCGTGGGCGGCGGCGTCGTGCTGGTGCAATGCGCCGACATGGCGGTGATCGCCGAGGATGCCTGGCTCTCCTATCCCGAGGCCAGGATCGGCTTCACCGGCGGCCTGATGGCCGGCATGGTCGCGCGCGTGCCCCACAAGATCGCCATGGAATTCCTTCTGGTGGGCGAGAAGATGACCGCGCAGCGCGCCTACGAGATCGGCTTCGTCAACCGTGTCGTGCCGCGCGAGCAACTCATGGATGCGGCGATGGACTACGCCCGCCGCATCGCCGCCAATGCCCCCCTGGTGGTCGAGACCCTGAAGGCCTTCGCCGGTCGCACCATGATGAAGAGCCCGACCGAACTGGCCGGCTACGCCCGCCAGATGACCGAGCGCACCTTCGAGAGCGCCGACCTCAAGGAAGGCCTCGCCGCCTTTGCCGAAAAGCGCACGCCGACGTTCCGCGGTTCCTGAGCTTGACGGCGCCGGCGTGCCGGCGATAAGGAAACCGCGCTCCCTGCGGAGCGGAGGTTTGATGTCCAGCGAGTCCCGACGCCGCTGACGGGTCCGGTCCCTCCCGGCCCGTCGCCCACACACGCACCGCACGAGACCTGACGGTCGCATACGCGCCGCCGGAGCTTGCCGCGCGTGCCGGCGACCTTTCGTGGACTTCCCTCGTGAACATTTCCCGCATCGAACAGCGGGTCCTGCATGTGCTCGCCCGTGGCGGACACATCCTGCACCTGCGCGGCGGCGACGGCAGGATCGTCGACGTCGAGTGTTACAGCCGTGAAGGCTGGGTCTTCAGCCCATGCGATCTCGCGGTCTTTTCCGCCCTGCGGCGCAAGCGCCTGATCGGCTCGAGGAACGGCGGACCCTACCGCATCAACGCCAGGGGTCTGGCATCGGTGCGGAGCAGGCCCGACAACCGCTGAACGATGGGGCGGCGGCAGGCTGCCGCCGCCCCGCTTCAGGGCCGCTCCCGGACATACAGAACGCAGGGGCCGCCATAGGCCCGGCATGGGCCGGCATCGCTCATGCCGAGGCGTTCGCAGACCCGGCGCGAGCGTTGGTTCGCGGCCTGCAGCACGGCGACGATGCGCGGCAGCGAGAGTGTTGCAAGACCGTGGTGCATCAGTGCACCCGCGGCCTCGGTGGCGTAGCCATGGCCCCAGTGTGCGGACGCGAAACGCCAGCCGATCTCGATGTCGTCCCAGCCGGGCAGCGGGTGGAGCGCAACCCAGCCCAGGAAACGGCGGGGCTCCTCACGCGGGAAGACGCTCCAGATGCCCAGGCCCGGCCCGTGGTCGAGCGCAAGGCGCTGCGCCAGCTTCTCGCGGTGCTCGACCGGCTCGGGCACGCTGCCGTCCATGATGTAGGCCATCACCTCGGGCTCGGCGTCCATGGCACAGACCGCGTCGAGATCGTCGAGGCAGCGCGCGCAGCACCAAGCGCTGTGTCGTAAAACCCGGCAAGGCGCCCATCAGGGGCGCTGCTTCACATAGAGCGCGCAGTCCACATCGTAGGCGCGGCGCATGCCGGCTGCCGTCATGCCGAGCTTCTCGCAGACCCGGCGGGAGCGCTGGTTGTCGGGATCGAGCACCACGACGATGCAGTCCAGGCCGACCGTGCGGAAGCCGTGCTCCATGACGGCCGCCGCGGCCTCGCTGGCGTAGCCGTGGCCCCAGGCATCGCGCACGAAGCGCCAGCCGATCTCGACGTCGCCTTCCCAGCCCTCGAGTGGATAAAGGACGATCCAGCCGAGATAGCGTTCCGGGGCCTCCTTTGGAAAGACGCTCCAGCCGCCCATGCCGGGATCCTCGTCGTCGGGAATCCAGGTCATCAGTTCGGCGCGGTGGACGACCGGGTCGGCGATCGGCTCGACATAACGCATGACCTCGGGATCGGCATCCATCGCGGCCATGGCATCAATGTCGTTGTAGCTGCGCGGACGCAGGACGAGGCGCGGCGTCTCCAGGCCGGGGCAGGTCATCTCAGCGCGGCGCGCCAGCGACCTTAGGCACGTAGGCGGTCTCGGCACGGCCGTCGACGTGGGAGCCGTCCTCGCCATAGTAGAGACGGATGCCGGGATCGACCGGGCGCGGCGGGTGGGCCTGCAGCCACAGGCGCTTGCGTTCGGGTTCGTCGAAGTCCTCGAAGCCGGTGCGCGAATGGAGCACCGTTTAGTTGTTGATGAAGCTGGCGGTGCCGGGCTCGAGGCGGAACGCTAAGAGCAGGCCGGGGCGGTTGGCGATCGCCTCGAAGGCGTCGAGCGCTTCGACCTGCAGGGTGGTCAGCGGCATGCCGCTTTCCTCGCAGGCAAGTTCCACCCGGTTGCGCAGGTGACAGACCGCGAACTGGCCCTGGGTCCAGGAGAACACCGGTACCTTCAGCGAGGTGACGGGACCTTCGCCGGGCGGGCGTGCATCCATCCAGGAATGGTGGAAACCTTCGTAGAGCGGCGCGAGCAGGTGCGGCATTCCTCGGCCATGACGTTGTGCACCGCCATCGCGCTGGCCAGCCGGCTCATGCCGCCCGATCTGCCCTGTCGGATGCAGAGCAGTCCGACGATGTCGTCGCTGTCGTTGTGCAGGGAGAGTTCGGCCCTGCTGCGGTAGCCGCGCTCGCGCTTGCCCCTGGTCGAGACGTCGGTGACGTATAGCCCAGGCGGTCGCCCATCGCGCTCTGCGGCACGCCCTTGCCGAAATGGCTGCCCAGGCCCCAGTAGATCATGCCGAGTTCGTCGACGGAGAGGCGCTCCACAGGCCAGCCGCGCACCAGCAGCAGGCCCCGCCCGTGGAGCAGCAGGTCGCGCAGGCCGGCCAGTTCGTTGGCAATGGCCGGCATGGCGAAATCGTCGTTGGTGATCTCGGCGAGCGTCTTGCCCTGCCGCTGGACGATCGCCAGGGCATTCTCCAGCGCGTCGAGATGCCGCTTCTCAAGGTCGAAGCTCAGGGCATCCAGGCTGCCGATCGTGTCGGCGCGCCAGGCGCCGGGATGGTCGATGGGTTCCAGGTGGACGTCGCTCATCAGGGCCCTACTCTGCGGCCGCCCGGTTGGGATCGAAGACGGTCTCGGTGCGCCCGTCGATGAACATGCCGTCCTCGCCGTAGTAGCGGCGCAGGTTGGGGTGGACGGCGCGGGAGGGCTGCGCCTTCAGCCACAGGCGCAGGAGCAGGCGTTTGCGTTCCGGCTCGGGCCAGTCGGTGAAACCGGTGCGGGAATGGAGCGTCGTGTAGTTGTTGATGAGCGAGGACCAGCCCGGCTCCAGGCGGTAGGTAAAGACGATGTCCTCGCGGTCGGAGACCTCCTCGAAAAGGGCCAGCGCCTCCTCCTGATCGGTGAACGGGGTGCCGGTCGCCTCGGCGGCCATGCGGATGAACTCGCGCAGGTAGCAGCACGACATCAGGCCATCGTTGAAGCCGAAGACCGGCACCTTGTAGCTGGTGACGATGCCCTCGCCCGGTGGCTGCTCGCCGAACCAGTGGTAGTGGAAGCCCTCGGCCAGAACGGAGATCAGGTCCGGTCGCATGGCGGCGATCTCGTTGTAGATCGCCACCGAGCTCGCCAGCCGGCTCATGCCGCCCGACTTGCCCTGGCGGATGCAGAGCAGGCCGACGATGTCGTCGCTGTCGGTGTGGAGGGAAAGTTCCTGGGCGCTGCGGTAGCCGCGTTCGCGCTGGCCGGGCTTGGAGACGTCGGTGACGTAGCCCAGGCGGTCGCCCATGGGGCTCTGGCTGACGCCTTTGCCGAAGTAGGTGCCCATCGCCCAATAGGCGATGCCCAGCTCCTCGGGACTCATCTCCTCGATCGGCCAGCCCTGCAGGATGATGATACCGCGCCCGTCCATCAGCTCGTGGCGAATGGCGGCGAGATCACCCTCGATCGGCGCCATGCTGGTGTGGTCGGGCGTCAGTTCCTGCAGCCCGACCCCGGCGTCCCGTGCGCGCGCCACGACCTGGCGCATGGCGTCGAGATGGCGCTCCTCGAAGCGGAAGGCGACGTCGTCGGGGCCGGAGAAGTCGCTGCCCTTCCAGGCGGAGGGGTGGTCGATGTGCCGGGGAAAGGCTTCAGGCATGTCTGTTTTCCTTGCAGGCGGGGCACTATGACTCCGCCGCGGCGGGACCGCCAGAGGCTCCGCATCAAACCCGCGCGTTCATCACCGTGCGGGGCACGCGTTCGGGGTGTTCCCAGGCGCCGTACCAGGCCTCTATGTGGGGGATGATCTCCTGGGCCAGGCGATGGGCATCCTCGGGGAAGGTGGTGGCGGCCATGACGGCGGCCAGTTCGGCGACGGCATCGTGGAGGTCGAAGCCGGTCGGGCGGCCGTCGCGGATGACGTGGCGGCCATCGACCAGCACGTCGGTGACGTCGGCGGCTTTCGCCCGGTAGAGCAGCAGGTCGCGGCCGTCGACTTCGGGCGCCACCCAGGGACGACAAGGGGCAGTCATGTCGACCAGCACGAGGTCGGCGGCGTAACCCGGCGCCAGGCGGCCGAGCGTGCCTTCCTTGCCCAGCAGCCGGGCACCTCCCTGCGTGGCACAGCGGAAGACGTCGGCCGGGGCGGGTGCGGGTTCGTGGTAGGTCGGCGTGCGTGCCAGGCGCAGGGCCAAGCGCATCTCGGCGAACATGTCCTCGTCGTCGTTGATGGTCGTCGAGTCCGTGCCGATGGCGGTGGTCACGCCCGCCTCCAGGAAGGCGTTGAGCGGCGCGATGCCGGCGCGCAGCCGCAGGTTCGAGGAGGGGTTGTGGGATACCGCCGTACCGGTCCGGGCCAGCAGTTCGATCTCGGTGTCGGTCATCCAGACGCCGTGGGCGATCGAGAAATCCGGTCCCGTGATGCCCAGATCGTGGAGATGGCGCAGCGTGTCGCCGCCCCAGAACTTCGGCCCCTGCAGCTTCTCGTAATAGGACTCGCTGACATGGGTCTGGATGCGGCTGCCGTGGCGGCGCGCAGCCTCGGCGATCTTCAGGAAGAAGCCGTCGCTCACCCATGACGGACCCGGCGGGCCGTACCACATGGCCAGCCGGGGATGGTCGCGCCAGGCCTTGCAGAAGGTCTCCATCAGTTCCAGATAGGCCGCCGCCGGCAGCCCGGCCTCGGGATCGCGCATCGCCCTGGCGCGGCGTGCGAGATCGCCAGGCAGCGTCGCCAGAAACGCCGCGTCGCAGTCGCCTGGCCCCGCGCCCATGAAGCCCTGGTCGTAGACACCGGGACCGAAGGCGCAGCGGATGCCGGTGGTTTCATAGGCCGCCAGCGCCTCGTTCCAGTCGGCGGCGGTCGCCTCGGCATTGCCGGCCGCACCGTAGAGATCGACGACGGCGGTGACGCCGCTTTTCAGCAGGCGCGTCGCCGACAGCAGGATGTCGAGCCGCGTCGGCGTCGCGCGCATGCGCCAGAGCGCCTTCAGCCAGGATTCCAGCAGCATGTCGGGCGCGCCGTGCTGGACATGGCTGGCGGCGGCGGAATGGTGGTGGGCATTGATCAGGCCGGGCATCACGGCATGGCGTTCGCTGCCCAGCACCTGCGCCTGCGGATGGGCGCGGCCGAGGTCGTCGAAGGCCCCAAGCGCCACGATGGCGCCGCCCTCGACCAGCACGGCACCGTCGTCGATCACCGCATCGTCCGCGCCGGGGATCACCCAGCGTCCGCGTACCAGTGTCGCCATGATCGGTTCCCCCTGTCCCAGGACTTGTTGCACGCGGAGACGCGGAGACCGCGGAGCACGGGACGGCACGCAGCCTCTGCGTTCTCCGCGCCTCCGCGCGATTCTTAACCGAAGATCGGTTGGGTGGGCAGGTCTGCCCGGATGACAAGCCGTGCCGCAGGTGGAAGAGTTGTCGCCCGACGGCACACAGGAGGCAGCATGGGCGCGTTCGACTATCCCGACTGGGACACCTTCATGAAGACGAGCTTTGCCGCGCGCGGCGAGTTCCCGCTGGTCGCGCCGGAGACGCCCTCGTTCATGCGCCAGCCGGTGGCCAAGACCGCGAAGGACCTCGAGGGCGCCGACGTCGTCATCATCGGCGCGCCCTATGTCGCGGCCGAGGACGGCAAGTATGCCGGCGTGCCCATGGAGGACTGGATCGCGGCACCCAAGCGGGTGCGCCAGCAGTCGGCGCGTTACCCCGGTGGCTACATCCAGGATTTCGACCTCGACCTCTTCGAGCACATCAGGATGGTCGACTACGGCGATGCCGACATTCCGCCGGAGGTCATGTCGAACCAGACGCCCGAACTGATCCTCAAGGCCCAGGCCGCGGTCGAGGCCAAGTGCAACGACGCCATCCGGGCCGGCGCCGTGCCGGTGGTGATCGGCCAGAACAGCCCCTGCGGCAGCTTCGCCATCGCCAAGGCCTGTGCCGAAAACACCGATGGCATGGTCGGCTGCGTCAGCCTCGATACCCACTGGGACGCCGGCCACCTCGACTACCTCACGGGCGATCCGCGCATCGCGGGTGCGGCCTCGTGGAAGCACAAGATGTACGAGTTCCTTCCCAACATGCACCCGCGCAACCTCGTCGAGATCGGCGAGCGCGGCATGCTGGAGAACAAGGACATCATCCGCCGCTACCTGCGCGAAGGCTCGCGCTTCATCAGCTCCTGGGAGCTGCGCACGAGCCTGGGCATCGAGGGCTGCGTCAAGGAACTCGACCGTGCCTGGGACGGTACCAAGGGGGTCTATGCCCACTTCGACATGGACGTCATGGGCGGGGCCGGTCCTGCTCCCGGCGACATCCTGGGCGAACTGGTCGAGCCGATCGCCATGACCGACTACGAGTGCATTCGCCTGGCCCACGAGATCGGCCGTCGCGGCCTCACCGGCTTCAGCTTCATCTGCATCCCGCCGGGCAGCGCCGCGGTCTACCGCGTGATCGTCTACATCATCGTCTACATGGCCGCGGGCCTGGCGATGCGGAAGATCGGCAAGGGCGCCTGAGCGCCGCGATGGCGGCCGACGGCGAAGGCAGTGATTGGCCCGGGGCCCTGCACCGCGCGCTCAAGGACGCAGGGGTGACTCGCATGTCTCATGTCCCCGATGCCGGGCACGCACGTCTGATCGCGCTGTGTGAGGACGATCCGGCGATGGTGACCAACGTGCTCACCACCGAGGAGGAGGGCATCGCCATCGCCGCCGGCGCCTGGCTCGGCGGCGAAGCCAGCGTGCTGCTGCTGCAGTCCTCGGGCGTCGGCAACTGCATCAACATGCTCTCGCTGCCCGCCATCGGACGTTTCCCGCTGCTGATGCTGGTGACGATGTGGGGCGAGTGGGCCGAGTTCAATCCCTGGCAGGTGCCCATGGGCCGCGCGACGCAGGCAACGCTCGAGGCGATGGGCGTCACGGTCCAGCGTGCCGATACGGCGGACGAACTCGTTGCCACGGTCGAGAGCGCGGCAGCGCTCGCGTTCAAGGCCGACCAGCAGGTCGCGGTGCTGATTTCCCAGCGCCTCCTGGGAAAGAAGACATGGTAGCACCCGCCACGCTCGACCGGCGCGAAGCCGTCGCCGCGCTGCTGGCCGACCGCGGCGCCCTGCTCGTCGTCGCCGGCCTGGGTTCCCCCGCCTACGACCTCCACGCCGCCGGTGACCACGACGCCAACTTCTACCTCTGGGGTGCCATGGGTGGTGCCGCGCTGATGGGGCTTGGCCTGGCCCAGGCGCAACCCGACAAGCCGGTGCTGGTGCTGACAGGGGACGGCGAGGCGTTGATGGGGCTGGGCGGCCTGGCGACCATCGCCGTCGCGGCGCCGGGAAATCTCACCATCGCCGTCGTCAACAACGGCCACTTCGGCGAGACCGGCATGCAGCGGAGCCACACCGGCCGTGGCCTCGATCTGGCTGCCGTGGCCGCCGCCTGCGGCTTCGCCGAGACCGGCATCGTCACCGACATGGCCGGTGTCGCCGGGCTGTGCGCTGTGCTTCACCGGCCCGCCGCCGGCCCGCGCCTCTTCGTGCTCAGGGTCGAGGCCCGCAACTTGCCGCGCTCGCTCCCCGCGCGCGATGCCGTGTACCTGAAGACCCGCTTCCGGGCGCACCTGGGGCTGGGCGTGAGCTGATCGCGCCGACCCGCAACGCGCCGCAATCACGCGATACGGCGGGCCGCCGGTGGGCTAAAAGGCGCGCCATGACATCTCAGCGCCACGACGTATCCGCCCTGCAGGTCCCGCCTCGCTCGGGCACCCGGGACGTGCTGCGGCTCGCGGTCGCGCAGGCGCTTGCCGGCGCCAACTCGGCAGCGGTCTTTGCCACCGGCGCCATCATCGGCCACGGCCTTGCCCCCAGCGAGATGCTCGCCACGCTGCCGATCTCGATCTTCGTCGTGGGCATGGCCGCCTGCACGCTACCGGCAGGATTCCTCGCTCGTCACCACGGGCGGCAGGCCGCCTTCCTGGCGGGCGCGGCCTGCGGCGTGCTCGGCGGGCTGCTCGGCGCCTGGGCGGTGCTTTCGGGCTCGTTCTGGATCTTCTGCGCCTCTACCTTCTTCGGCGGCGCCTATGCCGCGGTGGTGCTTTCCTTCCGCTTCGCCGCCGCCGACTGCGTTCCGCCAGAGTGGCGGCCGCGTGCGCTCTCGGCCGTCATGGCAGGCGGTGTCTTCGCCGGGGTGCTGGGGCCCCAACTCGTCACCCACACCATGGACCTGTGGCCGCCGCACGTCTTTGCCGTGACCTGCCTCGCGCAGGCGGTTCTTGCGGTGGCTTGCGCCTTCGTGCTCGTGGGCGTCCGGGTGCCGATGCCGACGGCGGCGGAAGTCAGAGGTGGCCGACCGTTGGGCAAGATCGTGCGCCAGCCGCACTTTGTCACGGCGGTGATCTGCGGTGTCGTCTCCTACATGCTGATGAACTTCGTCATGACGGCGGCCCCACTCGCCATGCGGCTGTGCGGGCTGTCACAGGAATCCTCCAACCAGGGCCTGCAGTGGCACATCATCGCGATGTACGCGCCGAGCTTCTTCACCGGCCACCTGATCGAGCGCTTCGGCGCCCCCCGCGTGGTCGCCGCAGGGCTGATGCTGACCGCCCTGTCGGCCGCGGTTGGGCTGGCGGGGATCGATGTCGCCCACTTCTGGCTCACCCTCATCCTGCTCGGCCTGGGCTGGAACTTCGCCTTTGTGGGGGCTTCGGCGATGGTGCTCGAATGCCACCGGCCCGAGGAGAAGACGCGGGTGCAGTCGCTCAACGACTTCATCGTCTTCGGCACCATGGCCGTCGGCTCCTTCCTCTCGGGCGGCCTGCTCACCGCCTACGGCTGGGACACGGTGCTCTGGGTTTCCTTCGTGCCGCTCGCGTTGGCGGTGGCGGCGCTGGCTGTGGCCGCCAGGGTGCGCGGCTCCCTGCCCGGCGGTCCCGGCGCGGCGTGACGCGGCCATCGCGCAGGGTGCACAATCGGGCCTAGGATTCGTCCGAGCAGCCGCCAGAACGGAGAGAGCCATGCCGATGTCCATTCCGCCCAAGCCGACCCGGGCCCGCCAGCTCCTGCCCAAGGATTGCTACTACACGCCGGAGTGGTTCGAACGCGAACATGCCGAGCTGTTCAGCCGCTCGTGGACCTTCGCCTGCGTCGTCCAGGACATCCCGCAGGCCGGCGACTACAAGGCCGTGCAGGTCAACCGCTACCGGATGATCGTGCTGCGTGGCAAGGACGGCGACATCCGCGCCTACCACAACACCTGCCGCCATCGCGGCACGACGATCTTCGAGGACGGCAAGGCCGGCAACTGCCGCCACGGCATCGTCTGTCCCTACCACGCCTGGACCTACAACGTGGACGACGGCAGCCTGCGCGGACTCCCGAAGAAGGACCTCGCCTTCCCGGACATCGACATGAAGAGCCTGGGCCTGCACAAGGCAGGCGTCGGCATCATCGGCGACCTCGTCTTCGTCAACCCGCAGGCGGTTCCCGAGGAGGATTTCGAGCTGTGGCTGGGCAGCATGCGCGACACCCACATGTGGCCCCACAAGCTCGACGGACTCTCGGAAAAGCGACCGGTGCGCTATGACTTCGGGGCCAACTGGAAGGCGTTCTGCGAGAACGCCATGGACGGCTATCACCTGAGCTACCTGCACGACAAGACGCTGATGGGTCCCGACATCGAGGACCAGCGCTGGGATGCGGTGGGGCGCCACTGGGTGACCATCGCCAGCGGCGAGAACGAGGCGCGCCAGAACAGCCATTTCGCACGCATCCCCGGCGTCGACACCAGCAAGCCCTATCCCGTGGTCTACCAGTTCTTCCCGAACTCGGGCGTGCTCTCCTCCTCGATCTTCTTCTCGGCCTATACCATCGTGCCCGTCGGCCCCGAGCAGTGTTACCTGGAGCTGCGTACCTGGATGATGCCGCGCGAGAAGCAGGACCCGGCCAGGAAAGCCAGCAAGCCCAGCTCGACCTCGGGCCACGGCCACATCATGAAGGACGGCAAGCGCTACATCTCGATCGACACCTTGAGCTGCCACGCCATGGAAAGCCTCGACTTCCAGATCGAGGACATGTGGGTCTGCGAGCAGCAGCAGCAGGCCCTGCACTCGCCCATGATGCAGGTCGGCCCCATGGCCGATGTCGGCGAGACCGCGCTGACATGGTTCCAGGCCAACATCCTCGACTACGTGCCGCTGCAGGGACCGGGCATGCGGATGGCGGCGGAGTAGGCCGAGGGTCCGCATCGCCGGGGCGCCGTCCCTCACCCTCCCACCGCCGCGCGGCGGGCCCCTCCCTCTCTCGCAAGCGGGAGAGGGGCAGGCATAGCACCACCCTTGCCCTTCTCCCCGCTGGGGAGAAGGAGGGACCCGCGCCTTGGCGTGGGAGGATGAGGGAGCGTTGCGGTCCCTACAACGCCACCGCCAGCTTTCTTGCCTCGTAGAACGCCATGCTCGCCGTGCGCGCCGAGACGCTGTCGCCGATGGTGTGGACGTCGAAGGATTCGGCCTTGAGTTCGGCGGTGAGTGCATCCTGCGACGTGTTGGTCGTGGCCAGCACGAGGCTGTCGAAGTCGCGCTTCTCCTTGTCGCCGGTGTAGAGGTTCAGCAACTCGGCGGTGTTACCGCTCCATGAGAGCAGGGCGGTGGCCAGCATCACCTCGACGCCGGTCTTCATGAACCGCTCGCGCATGGTCTCGCCGGCCTGGCTGAAGTCGAGGGCGGCGCAGGCGTGTTCGGCCGCCGTCACGATGGTGACCTCGTGGCGCTGCAGGGCGAGGTGCTGGGCGGTGCCGCTGGCCGGCCACCAGCCGTTGATGTCGTCGAGCAGCAGCACGCGGCTGCCCGGTACCACCTTGCCCTCGAGCACGTCGTGCACGGTGCAGACGTTGTCCTGGTCGGCGCCTGGCAGGGTGTCGAGATGGGGCAGGATGCGCTGGAAGCCGGTGCGGGTGGGCGCCGAGCCGGTGGCCAGGATCACGCTGTCGGGTTCGAGCGCGCGGATCGTCTCGGCCGTCGCCGTGGTGCGCAGCATGACGCGGATCTGCAGCTTCTCGACCTGGCCCTGGAACCAGGTCAGGAACTGGCCGATCTCGCCGCGCTCGGGCTGGCCGGCGGCCAGGCGGAACTGGCCGCCCAGTTCCTCGTCCTGCTCGATCAGGGTGACGCGGTGGCCACGCTCGGCCGCCACGCGCGCGCTCTCCAGGCCTGCAGGCCCACCGCCGACGACTACGACGTGCTTGGGCTTCTCCGCCGCGGGCGGGCGGTCGCCGCCCCAGATCGTCTCGCGGCTGACCGAGGGGTTGATCAGGCAACTGATGTGGTAGTCCTTCATGCGCCGGCCGATGCAGAGCTGGTTGCAGCTGATGCAGGGGCGGATGTCCTCGGGCCTGCCTTCGCGCGCCTTGTTGGCGAGATGCGGGTCGGCGATCTGGCCGCGCACGATGGAGACCAGGTCGGCCTTGCCGTCGGCGATGACGCTCTCGGCATTGGCCGGCGTCTTGACCCGTGCCTCGGCGGTGACAAGCGCGTGTTGCGTCACCTCCTTGAACTTCGCCGCATCGGGCGGGCCGAGCATCATGTCGAAATGGATGCCGGGCACGATCTTGTTGAACTGGTTGAGATAACTGCCGGTGCCGCAGGAGAAGTAGTCGACCAGGCCGCGTTCATCGAGCCAGGCGACGATCTCCTGCTTGTCCTCGATCTTGAGACCGCCGGGGTAGGGTTCGGCACCCGAGATGGTCATGCCGACAATGAAATCCCTGCCGCAGGCCTTGCGGATGCGCTCGGCGATCTGTGCCGAGAAACGCAGCCGATTTTCCAGGCTGCCGCCCCACCTGTCGGTGCGCCGGTTGGTGATGGGCGACCAGAACTGGTCGAGCAGGCAGTTGTAGCCGGCGAAGAGGTCGATGCCGTCGAAGCCGCCCTTCTGGTCGCGTATCGCCTGGTCGACGAAGGCGGCGATCAACTCCTCGATCTCGCCCTCGGTCATGGCATGGCTGCCCCAGGGATCGTGCATGGAGGGCCGGCCCGAGGGCGACCAGTAGGGGCTCCAGGAGTTGTCCTGATCGCCGTGGCCGCCGACATGGTAGATCTGGTGGCACATGACGGTGCCATGGCTGTGACATTCGTCCGTGATGCGCCGGAAGTGGGGGATGACGCTGTCGTCGTGGCGGAAGTTGCCGCGCGTCAGGATCGCGGTGTCGTGGGGCGGTGTCGGCTCCACCACGATCATGGCGGCGCCGCCGCGGGCGCGTTCGCGGTAGTAGCCGAAGTGCATGTCGGTCGGCAGGCCCTCCTGCGACATGTTGGCCGTGTGGGCGCCGAAGACGATGCGGCACTTGAGTTCGTGCCCGTTCAGCTTCACGGGTGAGAAGAGATGCGGGAACTGCGGATGTTCTGCCATGGTCGCCCCCTGCGCCGGATCGGCAAACCTTAAGCCCGCCGGGGGTTCCCGCAAAGGGCTCAGCCGTCGCCGGGTGGCGGACCGTCCTTGCCGGCCTGGGCGCCCTGTTTCTCGCGCTGGCGGATCTGCTGCATGAAGGCACCGGCGATGATGCCGCTGGGCAGGGCGACCGTACCAACGCCCAGGACGGCGACCAGACCGGCGATGACGCGGCCGATGGCGGTGATGGGGTAGATGTCGCCGTAACCCACCGAGGTCAGCGTGATGATCGAGAGCCACATGGCATCGCGGATGTTGGCGACCTTCTCGGGCTGGGCGTCGTGTTCGGCAAGGTAGAGGCCGACGCCGGCGAGATACCACAGCAGGGTCGCGGCAAAGAGCGCGGCGATCAGGGGCTGTCCGGAAGTCTTGAAGGTATCGAAGATGATCGAGAAGGCTTGGAAGTAGCGGGCCAGCTTGAACAGGCGGACGATGCGCAGCACGCGCAGCCAGGCCGGGGGCAGTACGCCGAGCATGACGTAGATCAGCTCGGGGAAGAAGGCGAGCAGGTCGACGATGACCATGAACCAGTTGGCGCGGCAATAGGCGATGCGGCCGCGCAGGCCGCGGTAGCGCGGGTCGGCGCCGGCGACCCAAAGGCGCACGACGAATTCCACCGCAAATGCCCAGATGACGACCCGGTTGATCCACCAGATGCCGGTGAAGGAATTGGCCTCGACCTCGCGCTTGGGGTCCATAGTGTAGAGCGCGATCGACAGCAGGATCAGGGCAACCAGGACCCAGTTGAAAAGGGAGAGGCCGGTGCGGCCGCTGGCCCTGCCTTCGAGCTGGCGGTCCAGTGTCCGCTGGATTCGTGCGATGGGGCCCATGGTCCGGTCGTTCCCTTCAGGTGGCGCTCTCGTGGCGCTCAACCCAGGTGCTTGAAATCCTCCATCGCCGCGACGAGCGCAAGACGGATGTTGCGGTCGAAGCAGGAGTGGCCGGCCTCGGGAATCGGCCGGTAGGCCGCCTGGGGCCAGGCCTTGTGCAGGTCCCAGGCGTTGGCCAGCGGGCAGTTGAAATCGTCCTCGCCGTGGACGATGACGCCGGGCACCGGGTGCAGCCTGTGTGCGTTGGCGAGCAGGCTGCCGGGGGGCAGGAAGATGTGGTTGGAGAAGTAGACGATGGAGAGCCGGGCGCCGACGACATCCATCTCGGGCGTGTCGAGGCCGTCCTCGTGGATGTCGATGTCGAGGTTGCGGCTCCTGCCCAGGATATCGGCCTGGTCCATCCAGCCCTTGATCACCGGCCAGTGGACCGCGGGATCGGGATCGAGCATGCGTCGCAGCAGCGCGCCGTCGAGATCGCCGCGTTCGGCCTCGGGCACGCTCGAGACCAGCATCTCCCAGGCCTGCGGCCGGACGTGGCGGGACTCGTGGAAGCCCCAGCGGTTCTCGATCGAACGGCCCAGCGAAATGCCGCGCACGACCAGTCCCAGACAGCGCTCGGGATGTGCCTGGCCGTAGGCCAGGGCCAGGGCGCTGCCCCAGGAGCCGCCAAAGACGATCCAGCGCTCGATGCCGAAACGCCTGCGCAGCAACTCGATGTCGCCGATCAGGTGGGGAGTCGTGTTGTCGCGCAGTTCGCCCAGCGGCGTGGAGCGCTAGGTGCCCCTCTGGTCGAAGGCGATGAGACGGTAGTGGTCGGGGTCGAAGAACCGCCGCACATGGGACGACCATGGCGAACCGGGGCCGCCGTGCAGGAAGACGACGGGAACGCCGTCGGGATTGCCGCTCTGCTCGACATGGAGCGTGTGCAGGTCGTCGACCGCCACGCGCACCACGTCGAAGGGTTCGATTGGGGGATAGAGATCGCGCTGCATGGGAACTCCCGGACCTGCGGTGACGGCAGCAGACCATCCCGGTTCGCTCTCGCCTTGGTAAGGGTGCGGGCGGCAAGCTATCATAGATCAGCAATAGGAGCCGCCATGCCGGTCTATGTCGTCGAATGCGCCGACGAGCGTGTCTTCACCATCGATGCCGAGAGCCCGGAGGAGGCGATCGAGGCCCTGTCGCGCACCCGGCACGTGGCGCCTTCGGCGCTGCGGATCGTGCCCGAGCCGGCCCATGAACGGGAGTGGGGCATCCCCGCGCTGCTCGTCGGCCTGGGCCTGCTGGGGGCCCTCTGCCTGGCCCTGGCACTGTGACGCAACCGGCTCCAGGTTGACGGACGGGGGTGCCGCGGGCGACACTGTGGGGGCCTGCCGCATCACCGCATGGAGAGTAAATCCTTGGAATTACAGAGATTTGGCAAGAACGCCGCGGTCGACGACATCGTCGCCGCACTACGGCGGGACGGCGCTGCCGTTGTCGAGAACCTCGCCGGGGAGAGCATCGTCGACGAGCTCAAGGGCGACCTGCGTGAACCCTTCGACACCCTGGGACGGGAAACCGAAAACGACTTCAACGGCTACAAGACCCTGCGCATCAACAGCGTGCTGGAACTGTCGCGCGCCTCGGCCCACCTGATCGGCCATGCCAAGGCGATGGCGGTGATGGACGCGATCCTGCTGGAGTACTGCAAGGCCTACCAGATCGGTTCCTGCACGGCGATCGAGATTCATCCCGGCGAGAGCGACCAGGTGCTGCACCGCGACGACAGCATCTATCCCGTGCGCATGCCCGGCCTGGAGATGCAGATGAGCGTGATGTGGGCGCTCGACGACTTCACCATCGAGAACGGCGCGACGCGCATCGTGCCCGGCAGCCATCGCTGGATCGAGCCGCGCGACGTGCGCGAGGGCGACGAGGTCGTCCAGGCGCCGATGTCCAAGGGTTCGGCCCTGCTCTACCTGGGCTCGACGCAGCACGGCGGCGGGGGCAACAACTCCGGCGAGACCCGCGCGGGCCTCGTCAACACCTATGCCCTGGGCTGGCTGCGTCAGGAGGTCAACCAGTACCTCTCGATCCCCCAGGAGGTGGTGCTGAGCTACCCGCGCCACATCCAGCAACTGATCGGTTACGCCGGCCACGGCGACGACCTGGGCTGGTACCCCAATCCCGAGGGCGAAGGCTGGCTGCCGGGTTACAGCGAAGCCTGATCCGCCCTGCTCCAGCGCACCACGGTGCGCTGCGCTGAGATCGGCCATGACGGTGCGCGCCCGACCAGGACGCGCTACCGTCATGGCCGATGACTTTTGCGGGAGAGAGAGATATGCGTGATATCGTGATAGCGGGCGCGCGGCCCCGGGGTGGAGAGGTCTGCGACATCCTGGTGCGCGACGGGCAGATCGCCGCGCGCGGCAAGGCGATCGATGCCGCGCCCGATGCGCGGCGCATCGACGGTGCCGGCTGTCTGCTGCTGCCGGGCCTGGTCGATGCCCATACCCATCTCGACAAGACGCTGATCGGTCTGCCCTGGCACGCCCATCGCGCCGGTCCGAACCTGATCGACAAGATCACCAACGAACGTGCCGTGATGGCCGAGCTGGGCCTCGACCCCGCGCTGCAATCGGCCCGTATGGTGCGCCACATGCTCTCGCGCGGCACCACGGCGATCCGCAGCCATGTCGACATCGGTCTCGACAACAAGCTCTCCCACTTCCACGGCGTCGCCAGGACACGCGATGCCGATGCGTCGCTTTCGACCACCGCCGCCGCGACCGACGCGCCGCACACCAGGATGCCGTGGCTGCGCATGAACAGCACGTCGCGCCCGCCCAGGGCGTCGGCCAGGCGTTCGCCCTCGGCTTCGCCGGCGGCCGCGACGGAAGCGGGATAACTGTCGTCATAGGCGATGCGGTCGTGGAACAGGGTTGCGGTCTGCAACGCCATGGCGAGGCGGCCGCCGTCCTTCATGCACAGCGCCGTGGCGTAGGGCATATGGGTGTGCAGCACGCAGCTGATGTCGGCCCGGCGGCGATAGACCGGCGCATGGATATGGTAGGCGACCTTGTCGTCGTCGTCCTGCAGGGCAAGCTCGTTGGAACCCGGCACGATGCGCACCAGATTGGACGCGGTCACCTCGCGCCAATGCAGGCCGTGGCGATTCAGGAGAAATCTGGCATCTCCCGCCAAACGTGCCGTGAAATGGTTGCAGATGCCTTCGGCCATGTCCCATTGCACGGCCAGGCGGAAAGCCGCGGCAAGGTCGCGACGCAACTGCGTTTCCTGGTCGGTGACGTGGGTGATCATGGGTTCCTCCGCAGGGCAGGGTCGGACTGGCCCGATACCAACGTCAAGAAAACAGCCTTGTGTGATCCACATCAAAGATTCTTTGTGCGCCTGCAGACATACTTGCCGGGCGTTAAGGGCATCGCCACTCCGCCTCGTTCAGCGTGCGGCAAACCGGTGGTGATGAACCCGAGAGTTCTGGTAGCAGCTCGAAGATGGTGAAGCCCCCCAGGCGGATCGATCTGAAGCTGAGCCGGAAGGGGGCCCGCGGCGCTTGCGCCGCGGGTTTTCCCTGAACCCCTGCGGAGCCGGCAAGACTGCTCCTGCCGTCTTGCGGCCCGCCCCCCAGCGCAGCCTTCTGCATCCACTTGCGTGCGTTTCCGTGCCGGTTGCCGAAAGGTGATCGCAACCACAGTTTTGCAACCAGAGGGCACCTTGGCGCTGCCCGTGCGATGGTCGGGTGAAGCGAAAACGGCATCGCGCGTCCTTCCTTGGGGCGGCCCGCGCGGTCATGCCTTCTCTCGACCACGGTGCACCGGAGTGTGCGATGACAGCGCCTGCGAACAGGCTGGTTCTCGCGGACAACGACAGTGGCGCGCGCTCCGCGGTGGCTGCTGCCGCGCGGGATGCCGGCTTCGCGGGCTCCCTGGCCGAGGATGCCTCCCGCGTGCTTGCCATGCTCGACGAGGATGTCATTGACCTCCTGGTGATCGATGTCGTTGTTCCCGCGATCGACGGCATCGCCTTGCTGGGCGAGATCGCGATGCGTCGCGACAACGTGCGGGTGGTCCTCACCGGCGATGCCGATCCGCGGCTCCTGGCCGCCGCCGAACGCTTCGCCCGCCAGAGTGGCATCGATGTCGTCGGTGTCCTGCGCAAGCCGATCGTCGGCCAGGACCTTGTGGCCTTCCTCGGCCTGGTGGGTCCTTCGACCCGGAAGCTGCGGCGCAACGCGCTGGAACATGCCATCAGCCATGGCGAGATCGAGGCCCATTACCAGCCCAAGCACGCGCACACCGCCGACGGCCTGCGTCTGATGGGTGCCGAGGCGCTGGCGCGCTGGCGCCATCCGCGCCTGGGCCTGCTTGCCCCGGCCAAGTTCTTCGACGACCTCGAGGCCGGCGGACTGGAAAGCGCCCTGACCGAACGCATGCTCCACGAGGTGACGAGCCACGCCGCGCGCTGCCGCGACCGCGGCCACGACCTGCAGTTCGCCGTCAACTTCACGCCCGGTCTGATCACCGATCCGTCCTGGCCGGCACGCATCGGGCGTTATCTCGATGCCTACCGCCTGCCTGCCCGGTGCCTGGCGCTGGAGATCACCGAAGGCAGCATGATCGGCCACGCCTTACGGTCGATCGAAGTGCTCACGCGCCTGCGGGTGCGGGGCGTCTCGCTGCTGCTCGACGACTTCGGCACCGGGTACTCCTCGCTGATGCGGCCGCATGTCCTGCCCTTCAACGAGATCAAGATCGACCGCGCCTTCATTGCCGAGATGCTGGTTCAGGACTCGGCGCGCACGATCGTCGCGGCGACCATCGATCTGGCGCACAAGCTCGGCCTGACCGCCTGCGCCGAAGGCGTCGAGAGCCAGGAAGCGGTCGACGCGCTCTGCGCCATGGGCTGTGACCACCTGCAAGGATACCACCTGGGCGCGCCGGTCGATGCCGAGACCTTCTTGCACATGCTTCAGGATCAGACCGCTGCTGCGGCGTGCCGCTGAATCGCGCCGGGCCGGGGATTGCGTCCCTCAGCGCCCCGCCCCAAGCTGTGCCCGGCAAGACCGGGGGAGACCACCATGGCACGACAGGATCTGCGGCAACGGCTGGCCGATGGACGGCCGCTGGTGATGGATGGAGCCATGGGTTCGGAGCTGCAGCGGCGCGGTGTCTGGGTCAGCCATGGTGCCACCGATGCCGCGCTCGGCGCCTGGTCGGCCACTGCCATGCGCGATGCGCCCGAGGTCGTGCGCGAGGTCCACGATGACTACTTCCGAGCCGGCGCCGATCTCGCCATCACCAACAGCTTCTGGACCAACTCGGTCAAGCTCGGCCTGGCCGGCCTTGGCGACAAGGCGGAGGCCTACACGCGCCTGTCGGCCGAGATCGCCGTCGAATCGCGCGACCGTCTGCGCCCCCAGGCTTATGTCGCCGGCGGCATGGCGCCGCCGCTCGGCGGGCGTGAGGAGATCGGCGTCGACGCCGAACATCTGCCGCGGGAGTTCGCCATGCAGGCCCGCGCCCTGAAGGATGGCGGCGCCGACTGCATCCTGGTCGAGTACATCGGCCATGTCGCCGATGTCGTTGCCGCCGTCGACGCCGTCAGCCCCACCGGGCTGCCCGTGATGGTCGGCCTGCGCCACATCCGCAACGACGGCACCATGCAGCATGGCGAGAGTTACGCAGAACTGGTCGATGCCCTGGGCGACCGCAAGGTCGATGCCATCCTGCTCATGTGCTCGCATCCCCAGGCGATCAGCGTCGGCCTGCCGCTGCTGCGGGCGGCCTTCGACGGCGCCATCGGAGCCTACCCCAACCACGGCTACGGCAAGCAGGCGCACAAGCTCGACGACCAGCACCAGTGGCACAGCCTCGACACCGAAAGCTACGGTCCGGCCCACCTTGCGGCCGACGGCACGGCTTGGCTCGCTATGGGCGCGCAGATCGTCGGCGGCTGCTGCTCGACCACGCCCGACCATATTGCGGCCCTGCGCAGCGTGGTGCCGGAAGGCTGAAGCCTCAGCGCGCGATGGCGATCAGTTCCGGACTGTCGGGTCCGGCGGGCGAGCCGTCCCAGTCGCCCGGCATGGTGATGTCGTCGAAACCGGCGGCGCCGAGGAAGGCGCAGAGTTCGTCCTTCTCCATGAACCGCAGGGTGTCGCTGGCGACCATCCTGTCGCCCGCGCCGAAGTCGAAGCGGATCTCGTAGGTCACCAGCGGCCCCTCGACGGCAACCGTCTGGTAGCCGACCTCGACCCGGCCATGTCCGGGAAGATCGACGACATCGACATCCTCTGCGACCCAGGTTTCCCATGCGCGCACGGCGCCATTGCGCGTCTCGAAGGCCAGTCTGCCGCCCGGCGCGAGGTGGCGGCGGAACGCCTCCAGGGATGCGGCGATCTCCGCGTCGCCCTGCAAGGTCTGGAAGGCATGGCCGGTCATCACGATGAGGTCGAAACGGGCCGCCAGGTCGAGCCCGGGTGCGTCGCACAGCACCCAGTCGACGCCCTCGCCGCCGGGCTGCTTGCGGGCGATCTCCAGCATCGCCGCGGCAGGGTCGGCGCCGCTCGCCAGGTGGCCGCGCGCGGCACACTCCACCGCCAGGGCCCCGGTGCCGCAGCCCATGTCGAGCACCGCCAGGGGCGAATCCTCGGCCAGTGCCAGGTAGAAATCCCAGTCCTTCCTGCCGGTGTTCAGCAGGTCGTAGAGCGCGGCCAGGCGCGGGTCGGTGTAGCTGGTGCTGGGCATGGCAGGCCGCTCAGCGGAACGCGGGCTCGTCGAAGCTGCGCAGCTTGCGCGAATGCAGGACCGCCGGGCCGCCTTCGTTGAGCAGGTCGATGGCGGTGAGCGCGATCGAAAGGTGCTGGCTGATGCGCTCGCGGTAGAAGGCATTGGCCATGCCGCGCAGCTTGATCTCGCCGTGCAGCGGCTTGTCGGAGACGCACAGCAGCGTGCCGTAGGGCACCCGGAAGCGATAGCCGTTGGCCGCCACGGTCGCCGATTCCATGTCGATGGCGATGGCGCGCGACTGGTTGAAGGCCGCGGTCAGGTCGGAAAGGCGCAGCTCCCAGTCGCGGTCGTCGGTGGTGTAGATCGTGCCGGTGCGGAAGCGCGCCTTCAGCTCCTGGCCCTTCAGCCCTGTGACATGGGCGACCGCGCCGTGCAGGGCCTGCTGGACCTCGGCGATCGGCGGCACCGGCACCCAGGCCGGCAGGTCGGCCTCCAGCACCTGGTCGGCGCGGACATAGGCGTGGGCCAGCACATAGTCGCCCAGCAACTGGGTGCCGCGCAGGCCGCCGCAATGGCCGATCATCAGCCAGCAGTGCGGGCGCAGCACGGCGATGTGGTCGGTGATCGTCTTGGCGTTGGACGGGCCGACCCCGATGTTGACCAGGGTGACGCCGTGGCCGTCGGCGCGCTTGAGGTGATAGGCCGGCATCTGCGGCAGATGGCCCGGGACGGTGCCGGCAGTCGCCCCGTCGGGTGTCGTCAAGACATCGCCGGGTTCGACGAAGGCGCTGTAGCCGCGATCGCCCGCGACCGCCTCGCGGCCATGGGCGACGAACTCGTCGACATAACGCTGGTAGTTGGTGAACAGCACGAAATGCTGGAAGTGCTCGGGTGCCGTGGCCGTGTAGTGGTGCAGGCGGACCAGCGAATAGTCCACGCGCTCGGCTGTGAACAAGGCGAGCGGCCGGTCGGCGCCGGGCAGGGACACATGACGGCCGTTGGCGATGGCATCGTCGATGCGCGCCACGTCGGGCAGCGGGAAGATGCGCCGCAGGTCGCCGACATGCGCGTCGGTGATGTCCGAGCTCGCCTCGTCCACGGCAAAGGGCAGCGGGATCGGCCGGTCGCTGACGCCGATTTCCAGGGGCCGGCCGTAGTGGCGCAGCAGCAGGTCGAACTGTTCGCGGTAGTAGTCGGCAAACAAGGCGGGTCGCGTCAGCGTCGTGGTGTAGCGGCCCGCAGAGGGCAGGAAGCCGTAGGACAGCAGCGGCCGCGAGACCGCCAGCGCGCCATCGCTCTCGATCGCGACATAGGGATAGAAGGCCGCCGGCGCCGGGCTGGCATGGTCGCCGTCGGCGAAGGCCGCAAAACGCGCCACCAGCGCGGCGCGTGCGGCATCGTAGAGTTCGGTGACGCGGGCAAGCGCGGCATCGGCATCGGTGAAACGTTCCATGAGCTGGTTCATGCCGCGGCCATACCCACTTTGGCGCCCGCGGTCGAGTCCGCCCCGGCGCGGCCGGTCAGGCCGGGATGTGCAGGAACACGCTTTCGCCGTCGGGTCCGAAGGCGATGACGTCATAGGCCTCGCTGGTCGCGCCCTCCATGCCGGGCGAACCCATGGGCATGCCGGGCACGGCAAGGCCGGTCAGTGTCGGACGCGCCACCAGGAGTTTCTCGATCGCCACGGCAGGGACATGGCCCTCGATGGTGTAACCCTCGATCACGGCGGTATGGCAGGATTCCAGATGCGCGGGCACGCCCAGCCGTGCCTTGACCGGGGCCAGGTCGTCGCTGTCCTCGACGGTGACGGCAAAGCCATTGGCCTCCAGGTGTTCGACCCAGCCGATGCAGCAGCCGCACCAGGGGTTCTTGTAGACCATGGCCCGGGTCGGCCCGGCTATCGCGGGCATGCCCCAGGCGGCAAGCAGCAGACCGCCGGCCGACAGCAGGCTGCGGCGGCTGAGCGCAAGGGTGCGGCTGGGCATGGGCTCGTGCATGGTCTCTTCCCTGTCGGTTCTGCCGCAAGAATAGCGGTCCGCGGCCGCCAGGGCCATCACCGCTCCAGGGCGATGCGCCGGTAGCTCAGCGCCTCGGCGATGTGCGGGTGGGCAACGTTCTGGGCACCGGCCAGGTCGGCGATGGTGCGGGCGACACGCAGCACCCGGTGCCAGCCGCGCGCCGAGAGCTTCAGGCGGTCAGCGGCCTGGGTCAGCAGGGCCTGGCCGGCGGCGTCCGGCCGGGCGATCTGCTCTAGCAGGGCGCCGTCGGCCCGTGCGTTAACGTGGACGCCGGGATGCTCGGCAAAACGTGCGGTCTGGATCGCCCGCGCTGCGGCGATGCGTGCAGCGACGGCGGCCGAACCCTCCGCAGGCGGCGGCAGAGCTAGGTCGGCGGCGGCGACCTCTGGCACTGCCACATGCAGGTCGATGCGGTCGAACATCGGGCCGGAGACACGCGCCTGGTAGTCGGCGGCGCAGCGCGGCGCCCGCGAACAGGCACGGCCGGGATCGGAGAGCCAGCCGCACTTGCACGGGTTCATCGCGGCGACCAGCTGGAAACGCGCGGGATAGGTGACGTGGTGGTTGGTGCGGGCGACCAGGGTCTCGCCGCTCTCGACCGGCTGGCGCAGGGTGTCGAGTACCGGGCGCTGGAACTCCGGCAGTTCGTCGAGGAACAGCACGCCGTTGTGGGCAAGGCTGACCTCGCCGGGCCGCGCACGCATGCCGCCGCCGGTCAGTGCCGCCATGCTGGCGCTGTGGTGGGGATCGCGAAAGGGGCGGCGCCGGCTAATGCGCCCGCCCTTGAGCTCACCCGCCACGGAGGCGATCAGGCTGACCTCCAGCGCCTCCTCCGGCGTCAGCGGCGGCAGGATGCCGGGAAGGCGCTTGGCCAGCATCGACTTGCCCGAGCCGGGCGGACCGATCATCAGCAGGTTGTGGGCGCCGGCGGCGGCGATCTCCAGGGCGCGCTTGGCCGCTTCCTGGCCCTTGATGTCGGCAAGGTCGAGCCCGGCGGCATCGTCCTGCGCCAGCATCGGCCGCGGTGGCGAGAGCACCTGCGTGCCTTTCCAGTGGTTGATCAGGCCGACAAGATGATCGGGCGCCAGCACCGGCGCCCTGCCCGCCCAGGCCGCTTCCGAACCGTTGCCGGCCGGGCAGACGATGCCGCGGTCGAGCCGGGCGGCGGCGATCGCTGCGGGCAGCACGCCCGCGACCGGCGTGATGCGTCCGTCGAGCGAGAGTTCGCCCAGGATCAGGTTCTCCTCCACGACATCGGCCGGCACCGCGCCCAGCGCCTGCAGCAGGGCGACCGCGATGGGCAGGTCGTAGTGGCTGCCCTCCTTCAGCACGTCGGCGGGCGCCAGGTTCACAGTGATGCGCCTTCCGGGCAGGGCAAGGCCGATGGCGGCCAGCGCCGCGCGCACCCGCTCCTCGCTCTCGCCCACCGCCTTGTCGGGCAGGCCGACGATGGCAAACACCGGCTGGCCGGGCACGAGCGAGACCTGCACCTCCACGGGTGTCGCCTCGATGCCGCTCAGCGCGACCGTGATCACGGGTGCAACCATGAAGGGAGGCTAGCGGGTTGGAGCGGGCAGGTCAGCGGCTTTGTGCGGCACACGGCCCCGCACCGCCGGAGCGGTACGGGGCCGATGACGGCGGGTCTTCGGACGGTTCAGCTACCCTTGGGCGAGACGAAGTCCGGGCGCAGGCCTTCGTAGACGGGGCGGCCGTCGCTCGGCCTGGGCGCACCGGCCGCGGAGTCGTAGAAGGCGTGGTAGGTCGCCGGCAGCAGAGCGGGATCGAAGCCCATCAGGTTGGGCACGACGACGCGGATGCGATGCTGCTTGTCGTCGAGCATGATCGGCGTGCCGCAGTCGGCGCAGGTGCACAGTTCCAGCGGGCCGTCGGGGTTCTTGGCGTTGAACGGCTCGCGCTTGAGCTTCTCGGGATGATCGACGCTGAGGTCCTTGTGGCCGAAGAAGACGACATGGGTCGTCTCCTAGCCGGTGACGCCCTTGCACACCGAGCAATGGCAGGTGTGGTTGTCGATCGGTTCGTGGTCGGCATGGGTGTGCACATGGGCACACCCGCCGGAATACTGCTTGGACATGACGTCTCGTTCCCCTGTGATGTCGCCGCCCGCAGGGGGCCGTGGGGACGGCTTGCCGGCAGCGACGAGCCTGCGCCGCCTCAGGCGGCGGCACACCATGCTAGGCGTGTGCGGGGGCGCTTGCCATGGCTCAATCCGATGCGCCACCACCGGCCAGCCAGGCCGCGCAGTCCTCGCCCAGTTCGGCCCGCGCCCGGGCCTCGTAGGCCGCATTGTCCTCTGCCGTCAGGATGTCGCGCCAGCGCCCGTTGGTGCCCTTGTTGACGAAGGTCTCGGCGCCGCCGTCCCAGAAGGCGCCGCCCGGGGGCACGCTCTTGGTGGCGTTGGCCTTCATGTAGTCGAAGCCGCAGTGCTCCACGATGGCCGGGAAGCGGGCCTCGTCGATGGCTATGTCGAGGAAGCCGGCGATGCGGCGGATCTGGCCGGGAAGGTCGGCTTTCAGTTCCGAGAAGTGCAGCAGCATGACGTTGGGCAGGTCGCGGATCTGCCACCAGGTCCTCACGTTTTCCCAGAACGGCCAGAAGGGGTGGCCGTCCCGGGCCATCCAGTCGAGGAAGTACTGGTGCACCGAATCGGGCGGCGGCGCGATGGGTGGGCCGACGCGGCCGGGCGAATCGTTGAGCGCCTCGTACCAGAAGGCGTTGGCGTTGGCGTGGTGATTGTACATCGACCACACGACGTCGCGGCCGTCGCGCGCGATGTAGAGGTATTTCGCCATGGGGCTGAAGACCAGCGCATCGACCGGCAGGTGGGTCTTGATGAAACGCCGGTGGGCCTGGGCCTCGACGGCGGGCAGCTTGACCTCGCGCGGCGGCACCCGCAGGTCGAGCCAGGGCGACATCTCGGCGACCTCAAGCCCCTCCTGCCCGTTGAAGATCAGCTGGCTGACGATCTGCTGCGTCTAGGTCGTGCCCGACTTGGCGTAGGTCGCGATGACGATGTCGTCGTCGCGGAAGGCAAAGCCGTTCCACATCGTCGAATCGAAATGGTGGTTGTACAGTTCGCGCATCTTGACCGGCCACGCGATGGCGTCCTTCGGCATGATTTCCTCCCCCGGGCGACTCCCCTCGCCGGGCGGAATCACAACACCGGCTTGCCGGAATCTCAGCCCCGGCGGGTGCGGTGGAAGACGTGGATATCGGGTATCCGGTCCTGCCACGGCATCGCTTCCTCCAGCGCTGCTCCGACCTGTAGCAGCAGGTGTTCCTCGCCGTGGCGGGCGCCGAGCTGAAGGCCGATGGGCAGGCCGTTCGTGTGCATGGCAAGCGGCAGGGAGATCGCCGGCTGGCCGGTGATGTTGTAGGGCACCATGAACTGGGCCGGGCGCTGCTCGTGGACCAGGAAGTCGAGCGGCTCAAGGTCGAGGTTCATGCCGAAGCTGCCCCAGGGCTGGGAAACCTGGGCGGCCGTGGGCGTCAGCCACAGGTCGTGTCGGGCAAAGAAGCAGCCCATGACGCGGCGCGGCACGTTGAGGTCGGCGAGTGCCGCCAGCATCGCCTCGGCGCTCCTCTCGCGGGCGAAGTGGTAAAACTTCAGCGTCGCCTTCTCGACCGTGTCGGGGCCGACGCTGCGGCCCATGCGCGCCGCCAGCGCGTCCAGCGTGACGTCGAAGCCGCGGTACCAGATGTCGAGACACAGGCGGTCCATCTGGGCCATGTCGATGCCGGGTGCGGCCTCCTCGACATGGTGGCCCATGTCGGCAAGCAGGCGGGCGGTCGCCTCGACTGCCGCGGCGACCTCGGGGTCGACCGGCGCGTCCATCAGCGGCCGGTCCGAAAAGGCGATGTTGAGGCGCGGCCGGGGCAGTTGGAGCTGGCGCGACCAGCTGTCCTCCGGCCGCCAGACCACGAAGGGGTCGCCCGGCATCGGCCTGCCCAGGCAGTCGAGCATGGCGGCGGTATCGCGGATCGTTCGGCTCTGCACGAAGGCCTGGGTCATGCCCCAGCCGGCTTCGCCCAGCGCCGGCCCGGAAGAGACGCGCCCGCGCGAGGGATAGAGGCCGATGGTGCCGCACCAGGCCGCCGGGCCGCGGATCGAGCCGCCCATGTCGGAGCCGTGGGCGAGCGGCACCAGGCCGGCTGCCACCGCCGCCGCCGCGCCACCGCTCGAGCCGCTGGTCGAATGGCCCGGCTTCCATGGTGTCGTCGTGTTGCCGTGCAGCAGGTTCTCCGCGCACAGCGCCATGGAGAATTCCGGCGTGTTGGAGCGGCCCACCAGGTTGACGCCGCTGGCCCTGACCAGGGTCGCGAAGTTGCTGTCCTTCTCCACCACCAGGCCCCGGGCCAGGCGGCTCGCGCTCTCGCTGCGCCGTCCGGCGAAGTGCTGGCCGACGTCCTTGATCAGGAAGGGCACGCCGCGAAACGGCCCCTCGCCCAGTCGGCCGGCCGCCGCATTGCCGACGGCGTCGTCGTAGGTCTCGACCACCGCCCCCAGCGCGGGATCGACCGCCGCGATCGCTGCCATGGCGGCACGCGTGACCTCCTCGGCCGAAACCTCTCCGTCTGCGATCAGCCTGGCCAGGCCCAGGCCGTCCTGCGCGGCATAGTCGTCGAGATCCATCGGTTCAGGCCTCGGGTGCTGGCGGCAGCAGCACGATGCTGCCGACATGGCGCTTCTCCAGGAACTCTGCCTGTGCCTGCGCGATCTCGGCAAGCGGGCGTGTCTGCCATACCGCCGGGCGCACGCCGCCCTCGGCGACGAAGGCGAGCAGGGTCGGGAAGACGTCGTCGCGGTAGACGGTGGAGCCGTGGAAGGTGAGGTCGTTGAGGTAGAGCGTGCGCAGGTCCAGCGGCACGATGGGGCCGCCGATGGCGCCGGAGACAACGTAGCGCCCGCCGCGACCCAGCAGCGCCAGCAGCGGTGCGAAATGTTCGCCGCCCACGACATCGGCGATCAGCGAGAGCGCCCGCCCGTCGGTCGCGGCATCGACCGCCCCGGCAAGGTCGGTACTGTCGCGGGGCACGACCTGGGCGGCACCCAGGGCGCTGACGGCAGCGGCCTTGTCGCGCCCGGCAATGGCGATCACCTCTGCGCCCATGTGGTGCAGGATCTGGACCAGAAAGCTGCCGACGCCGCCCGAGGCACCGGTGACCAGGGCGAGATCCCCCGGCCGCGCACCCGCCAGCAGGGCCATGTTCATGGCGGTACCGCCCGAACAGGGCAGGGTGGCAAGGGCGGCATCGTCGACCGGCAGGTCTTCGGGCGCGTGGCGGGCATGGCTTGCGGGTACGACCAGGAACTGGGCAAAGGCGCCGTCGCGTTCGCTGCCGACGATGTCGGGTTGCCCGGCCGCCGCGTTTGGGATGTAGGGTTCGACCATCACGCGCTCGCCGATGCGCCCGGCCGCCACGCCCCCGCCCACGGCGACGATGCGCCCGACCGCATCCATGCCCTGGATGCGCGGGAAGGCGATGCCGCCCGACCAGCCGCCGCCTACAACGTCGTCGCGGGCGTACCAGCCTATCCGCGTGTTGATGTCGGTGTTGTTCATGCCTGCGGCGGTGACCGCGATCAGCACTTCGCCCTGGCCGGGGCGGGGCACCGGCAGGTCATGGCGCAGCACCAGCTTCTCGGGCCCGCCGTGGCCGGTGAGCTGGACGGCGGTCATCTGCGTGGGCAGCGTCATGGCATCTCTCCTGTTCGATCTCGAAGCGTCATCCCGGTCCGGAGCGCGCCGCGCCGGCTCAGGACCCGGGCCAAGCCGGGGGATGGCTGCCCAGGGGCACGACCGGGCGCTCCCAGCGCGCCGGGTTCCTTTCCATCCGTGCGGCGTGGCGGACATGGCGCATGGCGCCGAAGGGCGAGATCGCGCTTTCGAGCAGGTCGGCGACGTCGGCGGGACCGGGGTCGGCAAGGGCGAAACCGTTGTCGCTGCGGCCCAGGGATCGCAGCCACAGGCCGGTGCGGGCCAGGCTCAGGCGCACCGACCACGAGCCACCCTCCCCTGCCTGGCGCAGGCGGGTCAGGATCGCGGCCAGCGCCATCAGGTAGCCCGTGCCGTGGTCGAGGGCCTGGCAGGGCAGCGCACGGGGTTTGCCGCCGCCGGCGGCGCGGCCCTCCTCGTCGTTGAAGCCGGTCGCGGTCTGGACCAGGGAGTCGAACCCCCGCCGGTCGGCCCAGGGGCCGACCTGGCCCCAGGCGCAGAGGCTGACGTGGACGATGCCGGGGCGCAGGCGGGCTATGGCGGCAGGCCCGAAGCCCAGGCGTTCCAGCGCGCCGGGACGGTAGACATCGAGCACGATGTCGGCGCCGGCAACGAGGTCGCAGAGCGCGGCGCGGCCTTCCGGCGTAGCGAGGTCGCAGAAGGCCGAGAGTTTGCCGCGCCCGGTATCCTTGACCGCCCAGTCGATGAACGGCAGGCCGGGGCCGGTGATACGCAGGACCGTGGCGCCATGGGTGGCAAGCGCGCGGCCGGCCACAGGACCCGCGATGATGCGCGTGAGGTCGAGCACGCGCAGGCCCGAAAGCGGGCGCGGCCCGTCGCGCAGGGCTCGGGCGGGCGCCTCGCCGATCCGCTCGGCCGCGATCAGGGGCAGTGCGGCGACGGCACGGCCCTGCTCGTGTGCGTCCCATTCCTCCTGGCTGCGCAGGGCGGCAGCGACCCCGCCGCAGGCATGCAGCGCGTCCTCGAAGGCCGCGGCATCCCAGCAGAGCAGTTCGGCCGCCACGGCTTCGCGTTCGGCAAAGCAGCCCAGCACCTCGCAGACGGCGTCGCGGTGGTGGGCGAAATTGGTGTGCAGGCGGACGTGGCCGCCGCCGGCGGTTTCGTAGAGGCCGGCAATCGGGTCCCAGAGGGAGCCTGGACCCCGCCCGTCGATCGTCAGGTAGTGCTCGCTGCGGAACTCGACCGCGGCATGGCGGCGCCCGACCGCGACCGTCTGCCACTGTCCGGTGCGGGCGAACCAGGCCTGGGCGGCTGCCAGTCCCACGGCGGCGATCGCCGCCTGGGCCATGGTGGCAAGGCGGAAGGAGGAAGGCAGCACCTCGCCCTCGCCCTCCAGGCGGACGTGGTCGAGCGCGGCAGTCGCGCCCCCGGCCGCTTGCCACAGTCTGGAAAGTTCGGCGGCGGCCATGGCGTTCGTTTCCTCCAGCGTACCGGTCCTGCCGGCCGCGGTTCAGTATCATCGCGGTGACGGGCGGATGGGACCCGGCCCCGGATGGCACGAGGATCACATGGAACGCTCGATCCCGTCGAACATGTTCATGTCGTCCCGGCGTCGCCGCGTCCTGTTCGGGCCGCCTGTCCGGCGAATTGCCAAGTTCCGGTCCAGGGTGTAAAGGGCAAGGGCGGGTCGGAAGCGGTATCCGGCCTGCAACCGGTCCTTTCGGATGCCTCCGTGGGCGCCTTCTCTCCGGGGGTCGGGGGAGCACTACACAGCATGGCCCTACGCAGGCGATTCCTTCTTCGCGCCTTTCTCCTTGTCGTCATTCCGGCACTGGCGATCTATGGCGCGATCGCTCTCTACGTCTCGGGCGGGCGATACGTCACCGCCGACAACGCCTATGTGAAGACCGATATCGTCAACATCGGCTCGGAGGTCGACGGTCGTGTCGTGCGGGTCTTCGTCGACGACTACCAGCAGGTCGCGTTCGGCCAGCCGCTGTTCGAGATCGATACCGAGACCCTGGCCATCCAGATTGCCGCGGCCGAGGCCGAGATGGCGACCGTGGTCCAGCGTCTCGATGCCCTGCGCGCCGAGTACCGCCAGGGCCGTGCCGAGGTCGCCGCGGCGCAGGAGGACATCCGCTATCTCAAGCTCGAGTTCGAGCGCCAGCAGGAACTGGTCGCCCAGGGGGCGGGCACGCAGTCGCGCCTCGACGAGGCCGAACACGGCTACAACGCCGCCCGCCGTTCCCTGGCCGTGCTCGAGGAGCGCAATGCCATGGTGCTGGCCGCCCTGGGCGGCGACCTGGAGCGTCCCGACGAGGAGCACCCGATGTACCGTGCCGCCGAGGCCAAGCGGCGAGAGTGGGCGCTGATGCTCTCGCGCACCCTGGTCACCGCGCCGATCGACGGCCAGCTTTCCCAGGTCGACCTCGAGGAAGGCGAATACATCGAGGCGGGCGATGCCCTCTTCGCCCTGGTCGCCACCAGCGAGCCCTGGATCGAGGTCAACCTCAAGGAGGTCGATCTCACCCATGTCGTGCTCGGCCAGGCAGCGACCGTGGTGGTCGATGCCTATCCCGATGTCACCTGGCGCGCCGAGGTCGCCAGCATCTCGCCGGCGACCGGAGCGGAATTCGCCCTGCTGCCGCCGCAGAACGCCACGGGCAACTGGGTCAAGGTGGTGCAGCGTGTGCCGGTGCGCCTGCAGCTTCTGGACGGGCGCGACACCACGTTGCTGCGCTCGGGCATGACCGTCACGGTCAGCATCGACACCGGCCAGGAGCGCACCTTCGGTGGCGTCGTGCGCAGCGTCCTGGCTTCCGTCGGCGCAGACTGATCCGCCGGCATGGCCGGCGCACCGCCTTCCGACACGGCTGCCTCCGGGCCGCGCCCGACCGGCATGCGCCTGTGGCTCCTGGTCGGCTTCGCGACGCTGGCGACCATGGCCTACGACTTCACCTGGACCGTGGTCTCGGTCGCCCTGCCCCACATGCAGGGCACCTTCTCGACCACCAGCGACCAGATCGCCTGGGTCCTGATCGGCTTCATGGTCGGCAGCGCCTCGATGACCGCCTGCACCGGCTGGCTCTCGGGCCGCTTCGGGCGCAAGAACCTGTTCCTGTTCTCGACCGCCGGCTACACGCTGACCCTGGTCGGCTGCGCCCTGTCGGAGACGCTGATCGAGGCCTCGCTCTGGCGTTTCGCCCAGGGCCTGGTCGGCGCCGCGCTGCTGCCACTGGGCCAGACCATCGTGGTCGATGCCTTCCCGCCCGAGCGCCACGGCCGGGCGACCTCGATCTGGGGCATCGGCGTCATGGTCGGCAATGTCGCCGGCCCGATCGGCGGCGGCTTCATCCTGGAACACTACGACTGGCCCTGGGTCTTCTATGTCACCGTGCCGGTCGGCATTGTCGCCTTCCTCGGTGTCTGGCTCTTCGTGCCGGCCACGCCGGGCAACCGCGACACCCGCTTCGACTGGTTCGGTTTCCTCACCCTGGTCGGAGGCATCGGCATGCTGCAGCTGATGCTGGCGCGGGCCGAACGGGAGGACTGGTTCACCTCGACCGAGATCCTGGCCGAAGGGCTGGTTGCGGCCGTGCTGCTCTACCTCTTTATCGTCCACACGGTCTTTGCCAAACGTCCCTTCGTCGATCGCGCGCTGTTCCTCGACCGCAACTTCATGACCGGCAGCGCCATCGTCGCGGTGATCGGTGCGCTGGTCGTGCTGCCGGCCTTCCTGCTGCCGCTGATGCTCCAGCAGGTCGGCGGGTTTCCGCCGGTCGAGACCGGGCGCATCCTGATCTGGCGCGGCAGCGGCGTGCTGATCGGGCTGATCCTGGTCGGGCGTATCGCCCATCTCTTCGAACCGCGCGCCATGGTCGCGTTCGGCCTGCTGGTGATGGCCGTGCCCTCCTGGTTCATGGCCCAGTGGACGGTCGAACTGCAGCCCTTCGAGGTTTCCTCGACCAACTTCATCCAGGGCTTCGGATCGAGCTTCATCTGGGTGCCGATCAGCACCCTGACCCTCGCCGGCGTCGCCAGGCGCCTTCAGGACCAGGCCTACGCCCTGTTCTTCCTGGTCTTCGAGATCGGCAGTTCGATCGGCGTTGCGGTCATCGTGGGCCGCCATGTCAGCGACATCCAGACCAACCATGCGGCGCTGACCGAACACATCAACCCGTTCAACGAGCTCTTCCGCTACGGCGCCGTCGCCAGCACCTGGGCGATGGACAGCCCGCAGGGCCTTGCCGCGCTGGAGGCCGAGATCAACCGGCAGTCGGTGATGATCGCCTACAACAACGCCTTCTTCGCAACGTTCGTGCTTTCGCTCGCGTTGATTCCGGTGGTGCTGCTGTTCCGCCGCACCCGCCAGGAACCACCCGCCCCGGTGGTGAGCGAGATCGTGCCGGCAGGCGCCGATCGCTGATCCGCTCTTCTTGCGGTGCGTATGGAAGACATCGGCCACGGCACGACCAACCAAGGACCCTGCATTCATGACCTCCTCGCCGTTCCCCTGCGTGCGCGTACCCCGAGCGATGCCGGTGGCGGTTCTGGGCCTTCTGGCCGCTGCTGCCTTGCCGGCTGCGGCGCAGGAGGCTGCGGCGCCGGACGGCCCGTTCTGGCATGTCAGCACGGAGACGCGCGCCGCCCATGCCTTCGACGCTGATATCGACTCGGGCGGCAGCTTCGATGTTTCCCGCGCCCAGGGCGTGCTGGGCCTGACCTATGTGACAAGCCCGCGCGACAGCGTCGGGATCGCCCTGGACTACACCTGGTCGGGCTACGGCTTTGAAGGCGCGGCAGGCCTGGGCGCTCTCGATCCATGGGGTGACCTGCGCAAACTCTCCCTGTCGCTGCCCTATCGCATGGCCCTGGGCGAACGCTGGGATGTACTGGCGATTGTCGGTGTCGCCAGCGCTGCCGAGAGCGGCGCCGCAATCGACCGGGGCGTCACGGGCAGCGGCCTGCTTGCGGTCTCCTACCGGGTCTCCGACAGCCTCGCGCTCGGTCCGGGTTTCGGCATCGCCTCGCAGATCGACGACGACGCAACCGTCTTTCCCTTCCTGGTCCTTGACTGGCAGGTGACCCCCGCGCTGTCGCTGACGACGCGCGGCGACGGTCCCGCCGTCGATGGGCCCCAGGCCACACTCACCTGGCGTCCCGCGCCGGCATGGTCCCTGGGCCTGGGCGCGGCCTGGGAGAGCGAACGCTACCGGCTGGCCGACGACGGCCCCGTGCCTGGCGGCGTCGGGCAGAGCGAGGCATGGCCGGTCTATCTCTCGCTGGCCTATGGCGATCCCCGGGCGTTCCAGGTCTATGGCTTCGGCGGCTACAGGCTGGGCGGGGAACTCACGGTCGAGGACCGCGACGGTGTGCTGGCGGCTTCCTCGGGTTATGCCGATGCGCCGTTCCTGGGGGCCGGCCTGCGCCTGGCGTGGTGAGTACGACGGCAATGAGGCTTGAACCGGGGATCGCCGCCCCCTAATCAGGAAGGTCATCGATCCTGAACGAGGGAAGTGCCTCCATGCCCGGTCCGCTCCACGGCGTACGCGTCATCGATCTCACCAGCATGATTTCCGGTCCCGCGGCAGCCATGATGCTGGCCGACCAGGGTGCGGACGTGATCAAGGTGGAGAACCCCGTGGACGGCGGCGACCATACGCGCCATGTCTCCAACCACGACGGCCGCCTGGCGACCTCCTTCCTCAACAACAACCGCAACAAGCGTTCGCTTACCCTCGACCTCAAGCACCCGGAGGGCCTGGCCACCCTGCTGCGGGTGGCGGAAGGGGCCGATGTCCTGCTGCAGAACTTCCGCCCCGGCGTGGCCGAACGCATAGGCCTCGGCGAAGAGGCCCTGCGCAAGGTCGCACCGGGGATCATCTATACCTCGATCTGCGGCTTCGGCTTCACCGGGCCCTATGCCGCCAAGCCGGTCTACGACCCGCTGATCCAGGCGCTTTCGGGCCTGACCACCGTGCAGGCAGGCTCCGACCGCGAGCGCCCGCGCCTGGTGCGCACGATCCTGCCCGACAAGCTGACCGGGGTGGTGGCCGCCCAGGCGATCTGCGCGGCGCTCTACGCCCGCGAGAAGTCGGGCGAGGGTCAGGCGATCAACATCTCCATGCTCGACAGCGTCGTCGCCTTCCTCTGGGGTTCCGACATGGAGAGCCAGACGCTGATGGATGTCGAGGTGCCCCAGCAGGAGGCCCAGAGCTTCATCGACCTGATCTACGAGACCGCCGACGGCTACATCTCGGTCGCCGTGCAGCAGGACAAGGAATGGAAGGCGCTGTGCCATGCGCTCGACCATCCCGAATGGCTCGAGGACGAGCGCTTCAAGACCTCCTCGGGGCGCCACCGCAACATCAACGCGCGCCTGCAGATGACCCAGGATGCGCTGATGGCGCGTCCCGCCGCCGAATGGATCGCGCGCCTGGAAGCCGCCGGCGTGCCAAGCGCCCCCGTGCTGCGCCGCTCGGAAATGATCAACCACCCCCAGATCGAGGCCAACGGCATCCTGTTTGAAAGCGTGCATCCCGGCAGCGGCCGCCTGCGCCAGGCGCGCCCGGCCGCGAAGTTCTCCCGCACCGATTTCGAGCTCGTGCGCGGCGGTGCCGAGCTGGGCGAACACACCGACGAGGTGCTGGCCGAAGCCGGCTTTTCGGCTGAGGAGATTGCCCGGCTGCGCGCCAGCGGACTCTTCGGCGATGCCGCCGAGGCGGCCCAATGATCGACTTCCACTACTGGCCCACGCCCAACGGCTGGAAGGTTGCCATCCTGCTCGAGGAGCTTGGCGATCCCTACAGCCTGGTTCCGGTCAACATCGGCAAGGGCGACCAGTTCCGGCCCGAGTTCCTGAAGATCAGCCCGAACAACCGCATGCCGGCCATCGTCGACCACGACGTCGCCGGCGATCCGGTCACCGTCTTCGAATCCGGCGCCATCCTGTTCTACCTGGCGCGCAAGACCGGGCGGTTCATCGGCAGCGGCCCGTTGCTGGAGAAGGAAACCCTGGAGTGGCTGTTCTGGCAGACCGGCAACCAGGGCCCGATGGCCGGACAGCTCTCCCATTTCGTCAACTACGCGCCGGGCGACCATCCCTATTCCCTGGAACGCTACCGCAACGAGTACGACCGCTGCGCCGGCGTGCTGGAGCGCAGGCTGGAAGGCCGCGACTGGATCGTCGGCGACGCCTATTCCATTGCCGACATGATGTGCTGGCCCTGGATCCTGATCGCCAAACCGCTCACCGCGAGCCTTGCGGATTTTCCCAATGTCACGCGCTGGCGCAAGGCAGTGAAGGAACGCCCCGCCGTGCAGCGCGCCGTCGACCTCCTGAAGGATCGCGACCGCTCCGAGCCCACCGAGGAGGAGTGGAAGATGCTCTACGGGCAGAACGCCAGGCGGGTTTCCGAGCGGTCCACCAAGACCTGAAACCGGGGCTCGCGCGCGACCGCCTGCAACGCTAGCCTCTGGTTTCGATCAGGGGTGGGCGGCGATGACACGGGGCGGTTACGTCAAGGTTGAAGCAGGCTTCGAGCGCATCGGCGGTGCGCTGGAGCCGCGCTTCAAGCGCCAGAAGACCTATTTCACGCCCAACGAGGACTTCTTCGTCTGCCACAGCGACCCCACGCCGCGGCTCGACACGGCAACCTGGCGCCTGGAACTGCTGGGCGATGGCCTGGAACGCCCTCGGACTATCACCTTCGACGACCTCGCCGGGCTGCCGCGCCATACGGTCGACTGCGTGCTCGAATGCGCCGGCAACCATCGCACCCTGTTCGAGAGCGTGATGGGCGAGGACCTTTCGCGCCGGGCCGACGTCACGATCACGCGCTGGCACCTGGGCGGCGTCGGCATGGCGCGCTGGGGCGGCGTACGCCTGGCCGACGTGCTGGCCCTGGCGGGCGTGAAGGACGCCGCCGCCCATGTCATGCCGGTCGGCCTCGACATCACGCGCGAGGAGGACGAGGACGGCGTGCGCGTGCCGCTGCCTCGCGACAAGGCGCTCGATCCGGACACGATCATCGCCTTCACGATGAACGGGCAGCCTCTGCCACCCGACCACGGCTTTCCCGCACGCCTGATCGTGCCGGGCTGGGTCGGGACCTATTCGATCAAGTGGCTGGGTCGCATCGAGGTCACCCGCGAGCGTCCCTGGGTGCCGCGCAACACGGTGATGTACGTCCTGATGGGGCCGCAGTGGCCCGAGCAGGAGTTTGCCCCGGCGCGCGGCGCTCCGGTGACCCGGCATCCGATTCGAAGCTCGCTGGCCCTGCCTCTGCCCGCACGCCTGGCGCCCGGCCGGCATCGCCTGACCGGATATGCGCGTGGCAACGATCACGCGGTGACGCAGGTCGCCTGGGGCGCGGATGGCGGCGTGTCATGGCAGGATGCCGAGCTTGTCTCGACCCCGGCGCGCTACGTCTGGACGCAGTTTGCCTGTCCGTGGGATGCGGTGCCGGGCGAACATGTCCTGATGACCTGGGCGACCGATGCCAGCGGTGCGACCCAGCCCATGACCATCCCGTTCAACCTGGGCGGTTATGTCTTCAACGCCGTCCATCCCCACCCCATCGTGGTTGCCTGACCGGCAACCGGTATTGCTTCAAGGGAGCATTTCCATGGCGCCTGAACATCGGCATCGCGTTCTCATCACCGCCGGGGCCTCGGGTATCGGCCATGCGATGGCGAGCGCCTTCGAAAAGGATGGCGCCCAGGTCTGGGTCACCGATGTCGATGCGCGCGCACTCGCCTCCTGCCCGGCGTCGTGGCGGCGCAGCGAGGTCGATTCGGCCGACGAGGCCGGTGTCGCCGCACTCTTCGGCGAGATCGGGGAAGCCTGGGGCGGTCTCGACACGCTCTGTGCCAATGCCGGGATCGCCGGCCCCACGGCGGTGGTCGAGGACATCGACCTGGAGGACTGGCGCCGCTGTGTCTCGGTCAACCTGGAAGGCGCGTTCCTGGCTTCGAAATACGCCGCGCCCATGCTGAAGCGGCAGCGTGCCGGCGCCGTCGTCATCACGTCTTCGGTCGCGGGCATCATGGCGAACCCCTTCCGGGCGCCCTATGTCGCTGCCAAGTGGGCCGTGATCGGGCTGATGAAGACCCTGGCGATGGAGCTTGGCCCCTTCAACGTGCGCGCCAATGCGATCTGCCCCGGTCCGGTCAACGGCGACCGGATGGACCGGGTGCTGGCCAAGGAGGCCGAGTCCAAGGGCACCACGCCCGAGATCCTGCGCGCGGGTTATGCCTCGGGCACCTCGATGGGAACCTTCGTCGAGGCCAGCGACATTGCCGACATGGCGGTCTTTCTTGCCTCGCCGCGGGCGCGTCTGGTTTCGGGCCAGGTCATCGCCGTCGACGGCAACACGACCAATCCCGACCCGCAGGTCTGACCGGACTCACAGGGCCGACGTTCTCAGCGACCCTTGAAGACCGGCGCGCGGCGCTCCCTGCTCGCGGCCAGCCCCTCGGCGGCGTCCTGCGTGCGGAAGCAGGCCAGCGTCTGCGCCTTCAGCCGGGCGCTGTCGAGATTGCCCCGGCTGATGCCGACGATGGCCTGTTTCATCGCGGCAAGGGCCAGCGGGGAATTGGCAGCGAGCGTTGCGACGAAGGCAGCGACCTCCTCCTGGAAACCGGGGCGCCCGACCACGCGGTCGAGATAGCCGACCTGCAGCAGGGTCTCGTCGGACATCTGCTCGCCCAGCAGGAACAGGCGCCGGGCGACCTGGGGACCCAGGCGTTCGACATAACGGCGCAGGCCGGATTCGTGAAAGACGACGCCGAGTTTCGCCGGCGGCATGACCAGCTTCATGCCGGCAACGCCGATGCGGAAGTCGCAGGCCAGGGCCAGGTCGGTGGCGCCGCCAAAGACGTTGCCGTTGAGCGCGCAGACCGTGGGCATGCGCAGGGCCTCGACACGGTCGGCAAGCTGCTCGAGCGGATTGACCGTCCAGTCGCGCGTCAGAACGTCGCTGAGGTCGACGCCTGCCGAGAAGCTCTTGTCGCCCGTGCCGGTGATGACCAGCACGCGCAGGTTCTCGTCGTCTTCGAGCGCGTCGAGCAGGGCGATGAAGGCGGGCACCTCGTCCATGGCCAGGATGTTGTGCTTGTCGGGCCGGTCGAGCCGGATCGTGGCGACGGCCTCGCCGCGCTCCAGGGTCCAGGCGCCGCTCACCGGGGCAGTTCCAGGGTGACGGCGACGGGGCAGTGGTCGCTGGGCAGTTCCCAACCGCGCACGTGCTTGTGGATCTCGGCGGCCTTGAGGTGGCGGCGCAGGGGCGGCGTCACCCAGACGTGGTCCAACCGGCGGCCCTTGTCGGCAGCCTCCCAGTCCTTGGCCCGGTAGCTCCACCAGGAATAGAGCTTCTGCGTCTCCGGGGTGAAGTAGCGCACGGCATCGACCCAGTCGTGGGCGGCCATCAGGCGTTCCATGGCCTCGACCTCGACCGGCGTGTGGCTGACCACCTTGAGCAGTGCCTTGTGCGACCAGACATCGTGTTCGCCCGGCGCGACGTTGAGGTCGCCGACCAGGACGAAGCGGTTGGCGGGGTTCTTGCGCGCGGCGAACCAGGCCGTCATGTCGGCCAGGAACTGCAGCTTGTGGGCGAACTTCGGGTTGAGCTCGGGGTCGGGTTCGTCGCCGCCTGCCGGGACGTAGAAGTTGTGGATCTCGGTGCTGCCTGGCAGCTCGGCCCAGACATGGCGGCCGTCCTCCTTGCCGCACCAGTGGCGCACCCCCTTGTCGGCCAGCGGGATGCGGCTGAGGATCGCCACGCCGTTGTAACCCTTGAAGCCGGCGATCGCCTGGTGGCTCCAGCCGGCATCGGCGAAGACCTGCGCGGGAAACTGGTCCTCCAGCGCCTTGATCTCCTGCAGGCAAAGCACGTCCGGGGCGTGTTCGCGCAGATAGGCCAGCACCGTTTCGGCGCGCAGGCGCACGGAGTTGATGTTCCAGGTCGCGATGGTGATCTCGGTCATGGCTGTCGGATTCTCACGATGGGGCGGTGTAGTCCACGGCAAGGCGCAGGTCGCGCAGCGGGCGGAACAGGCGGATTGCCTCGGCATAGAGCGGGTGCGCCTTGAAGGTGGCAAGGGCGGCCTCGTCGGCGAACTCGCCATAGACGACGACGTCGATCTCGTCGGACCAGGGATCGATGCGGCTGTTGCGCTCGACCTCCAGGACGCTGGCCGCCGGAATCGACCTGAGCAGCGACAGACCGGTCAGGACGGCCTCGCGGTCGCGCGGATCGCGCGCGGAACAGGACGATGTGGCGGATCATGACGCCTGATAGCGCGATCGTGCGGCCAAGCCCAGCCCGTCCGGACGGGTTGTTCACATTGCTGCAGGCGCCATGGTCCACAGGAACTGCGCTGTGGTCCCGCCGCTGTTCTCGACCCGATAGCGCCAGCCCGGCGCGAAGTAGAAGACATCGCCGGGCCCGGCCTCGACCTTGTCCCCGGCGTCGTTGCTGTCCTGCCAGAAGAAGGTGAAACGGCCCGAGAGCACGTAATAGGCCTCGTAGGCGCGCCCGCCGAAGTGCATCGCGACATCGGGGGCGGCATCGCCCTCGATGAAGGACCACCACACGGTCGACTGGCCGGCCTGGAGTTCGCACACGCCCATGGCCAGTTCCGAGCCCTGTCCGGCCCGGCTGACATGCCGCTTGATGGCAAAGCTGCCTTGCCGTGCCGGATAGGGTTCCCAGGCAAGGTCGCTGTCGCGGATCAGGGCGGGCGTGTTCTCGGGCATGGCAGGGCTCCGTGCGGGAAGGCAAGCTTAAGCGGCGGACCCGGCGATCTCCAGCCAGGGCCAGCGCGCCCGATAGCTCGCGCATTTCTGCGCAAAGCGGGCAGGCGTGGGATTGTCGGGATTGGGCGCCAGGCGGCCCGCGAACAGGTCCTCCAGGCCCCAGGGTGCATGTACCTGGAAGCCGCCATGGTCGTCCGGGCGCAGGCCGACGCAGGTGCAGGCCACGACAAAGCGGGCGATGTTGTCGCGGCTGCCGGCGGTTGTCGGATAGGGGCTGCCGAAATGTTCCTGGAACCACAGCGGCACGCGGGCCTGGTTTCTCACCTCGTGGACGACGCCGAGGTCGCCAAGCAGCACGTCGGCGCGTGCGATCACCGCGTCCTTGGCTTCCCAAGAGGTGTCGGGGTCCCAGTAGAAGATGTCGTAGTCGCGGACATGGGCGTTGGCGGGCTGGCCCGACCGGGCGTTCCATACCGTCCCCACGATGCAGCCGGCAACCAGCCAGCAGTCGGCGACGCCGAGCTCGGGCAAGCGCGCCAGGATCGCGACATTGGCCGGGTCGGCGAGCGCATGGTCAAGCAGGCGTGTGGCGAGCGGATCGGTCATCGGGCCATTGTGCCGTCCCGGCTTCAGTCAGGCAGCACGGCAGCGATGGAATCGGGGGATGGAATGCCTCTGGCTCAGGCGGTCGGCTCAACCCGTTCCCTGCGTCCCTTGCGCTTCTGCCGGCGCACCCTCCGGTTCCTGCGCCAGTCGCCGAAGTTGGCCCGGACCATCAGGGCGCAGGGCGTGAAGACCAGGGTCAGCACGGTGGCGAAGGTCAGGCCGAAGACGATGGCGCTGGCAAGCTGCACCCACCACTGGGTCGAGGGCGCACCGACCGAGACGTGGCGGCTGAAGAAGTCGATGTTGGTCGACAGCACCATGGGCATCAGGCCCAGGATGGTCGTGATCGTGGTCAGCATGACCGGGCGCAGGCGCTGGGCGCCGGTGCGCAGGATCGCGTCCGTGATGCTGGCGCTGCGTCCCTTGAGGTGATCGAAGGTGTCGATCAGCACGATGTTGTTGTTCACCACGATGCCGGCCAGTGCGATGACGCCGATGCCGGTCATCACGATGCCGAACGGCTTGCCGGTGACGATCAGGCCGATCATCACGCCGATCGTCGACATGATCACCGCCGAGAGGATGAGGAAGGCCGAATAGAAGCTGTTGAACTGGGTGACCAGGATGATCGCCATCAGGAACAGCGCGACGCCGAAGGCCTGCATCAGGAAGGCCGCGGCCTTGTCCTGGTCCTCGCTTTCGCCGCGGAACTCGATGTCGATGCGCGGGTCGAAACCCGCCTGGCCGATCCAGGCGGTCAGCGCCTGGACTTCCGTGTCGGCAAGCACGCCGGGTGCGACATCTGCCTTCAGCGTCATCACGCGCTGGCCGTCGACGCGGTTGAGCGTGCCGACCTGGGGTGCGGCCGTGCGCGTCACGAAGTTCGAGACCGGCACCAGGCCGAACGGCGTCTCGATGCGCAGCCGGTCGAGCTGGTCGAGCGTGCGCGACTCCACGGGGAAGCGCGCCCGCACGTCGATCTCGTCCTTGGAATCGTCAGGCCGGATGGTCGACATCTGCAGGCCGTTGGTCACCAGGCGCACGACGCCGCCGATCGAGGAGACATCGGTGCCGAACTTGGCGGCCTGGGCGCGGTCGACGTCGATCTGCCACTCGATGCCGGGCAGCGGGCGGCTGTCCTCGACATCGGTCAGGCCGGGCATGGCGTCCATGTGGGCGCGGATTCGCGCCACGGCCGGAACGATGAGTTCTGGATAGCGCGAGCCGACCTGGATCTTGACCGGCTTGCCGCTGCCCGGTCCGGCTTCCTGCTGGCGCGGTTCGACGACGATGCCGGCGAGATCGGCGGTGCGTTCGCGCACCTCCTCGAAGATCGCCTCGGCCGGCCGGCGCTGTTCCCAGTAGACGAACTCCACCGTGATCGAGCCGATCACGTCTTCGGCGGCATCGCCCCCCTCGCCGACTTCGCCGACGCGGGCATAGACCGTCTCGAACTCGTCCATGTCCAGGATGCGCGCCTCGACCTCGTGGACCAGGGCATCCCGTTCCCAGATCGAGAGATTGCCGCGGGCATGGATCTGGAAGGCGGCCTGTTCGGGTTCGACGCTGGGGAAGAACTCCACGCCGTTGCCGTGGCTGGCGTAATAGACCTGCACGCCGATCAGGATGGCCACGGCGGCGAGCACGACCTTGCCGGGATGGCGCAGGGCACGGTGCAGCAGGCGCACGTAGAAGCCCGTGAAGCCGCGAAGGTCGTCCAGGTTCTCATCGCCGTCGGCCGAGAGCACCGGTGTGTTGGGGCCGCGCTGTCCCGCCTTGCCGAACAGGGAACCCAGCACCGGCACGAAGATCAGCGCCATGGCGAGCGAGGCGGTCAGCGTCGCGATCAGGGTGATCGGCAGGAACTTCATGAACTCGCCCACGACATCGGGCCAGAACATCAGCGGCAGGAAGGCCGCCAGGGTGGTCAGCGTCGAGGATGTGATCGGCCAGGCCATGCGCGTGGCCGCGGCATGGTAGGCCGCACCGCGGTCGTTGCCCTCGGCCATCTTGCGGTCGGCGTATTCGGTGACGACGATGGCACCGTCGACCAGCATGCCCACGGCCAGGATCAGGCTGAACAGCACGACGATGTTCATCGTGAAGCCCAGCGCCGAGAGCACCAGGATGCCGGCCAGGAACGAGCCCGGAATGGCGATGCCGACCAGGGCGGCCGAGCGCCAGCCCATGGCCCAGACGATCACGATCATCACCAGCAGGATCGCCGAGAGCACGTTGTTCTGCAGGTCGCCCAGCATGGTGCGGATGTCGCCGGAGCGGTCCTGGGTGTAGGCGACCTCGACCTCGGGCGGCCAGTCGGCGCTGACGCGTTCGACCACGGCGCGCACCTGGGCGATGGTGTCGATGACGTTCTCGCCGGTGCGTTTGGAGATTTCCAGCGCTAGTGCCGGTTCGCCGCCGACCCGGGCGAAGCTCTCGGGGTCCTTGAACGTGCGGTTCACGCTGGCGATGTCGCGCAGCATGGTGACCGCGTCGCCCTGGGTCTTGATCGGGAGGTCGAGCAGGTCCTGGGCGCCCTCCAGCAGGCCCGGCACCTTGACGCTGAAACGCCCCGAGCCGGTGTCGAGCGCGCCGGCGGCGACCAGCCGGTTGGAGCGGCCGACGAACTCGATCAGCTCGGTGGCGTCCAGGGCGTAGCTCTCGACCAGCATGGGGTCGATCACGATCTCGACCAGCTCCTCGCGATCGCCCGCCAGGTTGGCCTCCAGCACCGTGGCAATGCCCTCGATCTCGTCCTGCAGGTCGCGCGCCAGGCGCAGCAGGGTGCGCTCGGGCACGTCGCCCGAAAGGGTGACCACGATGACCGGGAACAGCGAGAGGTTGACCTCGTTGACCGTGGGTTCGTCGGTCTCGTCGGGCAGTTCCGGCTTGGCGAGGTCGACCTTGGCGCGCACGTCGTCGATCGCGGTGTCGGCGTCGAAGCCGGCGTCGAACTCCAGGATGACGTTGGCGCCGCCCTCGTAGGCGCTCGAGCGCATCTCCTTGACGCCTTCGATGCCCCGAAGTTCCTGTTCCATGGGGCGGATCAGCAGGCGTTCGGCATCGCCCGGCGAGATGCCCTCGTGGTTCATCGAGACGTAGATGATCGGGATGTTGATGTCGGGGTCCGATTCCTTGGGAATCGTGACGTAGGAGACCGTGCCGGCGATCAGGATCAGGGTGAGCAGCAGCAGCACCGTCCGGGGACGGGCAAGGGCGCTCTGGATGATCGCGATCATGGCTTCTGCGAGAAGGCCGAGTCCTCGACCAGCACCGGTTCGACCGCCTGGCCCTCGGCGACATAGTCGTGGCCGACCGTGATGATCGTGGCGCTGTCGGGCAGGCCCGCCACCCAGATGCCGTCGGCTGCGTCGGCGACCACGGTGACCGGCACGAACCGCACGGTGTCGGCATCGTCGACGATCTTCACGCCCAGGGTGCCGTCATCGGCCAGGCTGAGCGCGGCGGGCGAGACGAAATGGGCGCTGAGCGTGACCATCGGCAGGTCGATGTCGGCGGTCAGGCCGGCCGGCACAGCGTGATCGGGGTTGGCAACCTCTAGTTCGATGCGGAAGGTGCGGGTCTCCGGCTCGGCAACCTTGCCGATGAACCGCAGGGTGCCCTCCACCGTCTGGCCGGTGATCAGTCGCGCACTGCCGGGCTCGCCCAGGGTAAGGCCGCCGACCTCGCGTTCGCTCACCGCGCCGATCACCACGATCGGGTCGAGATCGTAGAGGGTACCGATCTGGGTGTTGACGTCGACGACGTCGCCGATCTCGACATCGAGGGATTCCAGCGCGCCTGGGAAGGGCGCGGAGATCTTCGTGCGGGCGATGTCGAGCTGGATCGCGGCCAGTTCGGCCCGCGCGCTCTGCAGGTCGGCGCGGGCTCCGGCGTCGGTGGTTTCCGCCCGCCAGCCGCTTTCGGCCAGTTCCGCCGAGGCATCGGCCTGGATCTGGCGCTGTTCGACCAGGGCCTGGGCGCGGCTCAGGCGCTGGTTGCGGTCGTCGGTGGCGAGCTGGACGAGCAGGTCGTCTTCGCCGACATAGTCGCCCTCGGTCACCGCGATGGTCTCGATGCGGCCTGCGGTTTCGGTGCGCAGGGCGAGTTCGCGGCTGGCCGCGGTACGCCCCGTCACGGTCAGCGTCACCGTGTAGGGCTGGCTCTGGCTGGGTGCGACGCGCACCTTGGCGGCCTCGACAGGTTCGTCGACGGCGGCTTCGCCCGCCGCGGGTGCTGCCGGCTCTCCGCCGAACTGGCCCGAGGCAACCCAGAGGATGGCGCCGATCGCCAGGGCGATCGCCAGGATGTGCGAGGTTCTCATCGCCGCAAGATGCCCGCGCAGAAGCCGCAGTCAACGGCAGCGACGATGATGGTGGACATCCCGTACGGAGGGGCGGGCAGGGTGGAATCTGGGGGCATCGGTACCGTCGGGTGTGGAGACGTTCTACGGGGCATTCCCTAGCACGGACCACCTAACGGCGGGGTGTTTCAGAACGATGTCAGGCCGGTATCACCCTGCAACGCCCTGGCGCAAGCCGTGGTTGCAGGCTCAGACGCCGTTCCAGACCCGGTGCTGGTAGATCGAGGTACCCTGAACCACCGGCACACGCTCCAGGTTGAGGTCGCGGAGCTGGTGCGGGGAAAGGCGGTCGAGCTCGCTGCGGAGCTGGGCGCGCAGGCGGATGTTGCGCAGAAGGGCGATGGCGCTCATGGCCGTGTTCCTGACGATGCCGCAGGCTCGGGTCCTGCAGCGGGTTGGTGCTGAAGGGCCAGATGGGCTTCTTTTGTGCACTGCACAATAGGCGCGCCGGCAACCCAGGCATGCGGCCTGCGCATGCCCCTCGGAGCGCCGACCTGCCGCGCCTCTCAGGCTTCGAAGCTGCGCCCGCTCAGGCGTTCGTAGGCCTCCACGTAGCGCTCCCGCGTGCGCGCCACGATCTCGGGCGGCAGCTCAGGCCCCGGCGCGGTCTTGCCCCAGTCCTTCAGGCCCTCCAGCCAGTCGCGCAGGAACTGCTTGTCGAAGGAGGGCGGCGAGGCGCCGGGCTGCCACTGGTCGGCCGGCCAGAAGCGGGAGCTGTCGCTGGTCAGGCACTCGTCGACCAGGGTCAGCTCGCCCTCGATCAGGCCGAACTCGAACTTGGTGTCGGCCACGATGATGCCGCAGGACGCCGCGTGTTCGACCCCGGCGCCGTAGAGCGCCAGCGTGATGTCGCGCACCCGTTCCGCCAGGTCCCGGCCGATCAGGGCGGCGGCCTCACCGAAGCCGATGGTCTGGTCGTGCCGGCCCAGCTCGGCCTTGGTCGAGGGCGTGAAGATCGGCTCGGGCAGGCGGTTGGCCTGGCGCAGGCCCTCGGGCAGGGCGATGCCGGAAATCGTCCCGCTCGCCTGGTAGTCCTTCCAGCCGCTGCCCGCGATATAGCCGCGCGCGATCGCCTCGACCGGCAGCACGCGTGCCTTGCGCACGATCACGGCGCGCCCGGCGAGCCAGGCGGCCTCGCCGTCGTCCAGCGGCAGTTCGGCAAGGTCGGTGGTCACGATGTGGTTGGGCACGATCCCGGCCAGGCGCTCGAACCAGAACAGGGAGAGGCCGTTGAGCAGGCGTCCCTTGTCGGGGATAGGCGTCGGCATCACGACGTCGAAGGCCGAGATGCGGTCGGAGGCGACCAGCAGCAGCCGTTCGCCCAGGTCGTAGATGTCGCGCACCTTGCCTCGGGCAAGCAGGGGCAGGTGTTTCAGGGTCGGCTGGTCCATGGCGTGTTTCCGCTGGGGAGCGCCGTCATCGCCTTGCGCCCGGCGAGTGTCAAGCCGGCGCCCTGCCCTCAAACGACATCGCCCCGGTGCTGCGTGCAGCCGGGGCGACGGGAAGGCTCGGAAAACGAAACGGCCGGGACATGAAGCCCGGCCCGGCAGGCGCGCGGGGCGGGGTTCAGTCCCGGCCGGTGTGGGCCGGTTCGACCGCGGGATCGATCATCGATCCGCGGGTCAACGACGGACCTGGGTCTGCGAGTACCAGCCCGAACCGATCAGCGACGGATCGCTGTGGACCGGCAGGCCGATATCCGCGCGCAGGCGGGCGTCAAGGCGGCTGAGTTCGGTTTGCGAACGGCCACGACGGCGCCAGCTGCGATAGCCGTCAACGACTTCGCGCAGCATCTTGGTCTTCCTTGTCACGTCAGGTTGTGTAAAGAGCCGGAGGCGCCGAACACGGGTTGGTCAGTCATGCGGGCATTGCTGCATTGCACAACCGGGGGCATCCAGCGCCGTGTCGAGGGAGGAGGCACGGCGCCTCCGACCTCTCTAAGATAATGCTGCAATGCGAAAAGACCAATGCTGCGCTTGCACGATAGCCATGCAATCCTCGCATGGCTGAAGGATTGCGCGGGTCACTTGCGCCTTTGCCGTCTTCGGGCGAGGCTCGCGGCTGCTGCGACATGTGACCGGGGCCGTGGCGCCCGAGCGGTCCGCGACACGGAGAACAAGGCATGGCGCGTATCCTGACCGTCCAGTTCTGGAAGACCTGCCACCTGGGCGAAATTTCCGAGACCTTCGCGCGCCGCGGCGCACAGGCCGACTATTGCCGGATCGACACCGGTGAATCCCTGCCCGAGGGCCATGAGGGCTGGGACGGCCTGGTCATGATGGGCGGCGCGCAATATGCCGAGGACGATGCCCAGCATCCCTATCTGGGACCCTCCGCCGATCTCGCCCGCGCCTTCCACGATGCCGGCAAGCCGGTCCTCGGGGTCTGCCTGGGCAGCCAGGTGCTGGCCCGAGGCCTGGGTGCGCGCGTGCGCAAGCAGGGCTGGACCGAACTGGGCTTCACCGAACTCACGCCTACCGCGGCGGCCAAGGACGATCCCCTGCTCGCCGGCGTCGGGCCGACACGCCTGATGCAGTACCACGAGGACACCTTCGACCTGCCCGAGGGTGCGGTGCCGCTGATGACCGGCACGCGCTGCCCCAACCAGGCCTACCGCTCGGGCGCCAGCTACGGCTTCCAGTGCCATTTCGAGGTGTCGACGCGGCTGTGGCAGGAGTGGATGTCGAACATGAGCGAGACCTTGAAGGCGCTCGATCCGGTCTATCACGAGAGCTGGCAGCAGGACTTTGCCCGGCACGAGTCGGAATCGGTGGCCTTCTGCGAGCGCATCTCGGACCGCTGGCTCGATCTGGTCGAACAGCGCGTGGCCAAGGCGGCCTGAGCCGCTCCGGGTTCAGCGCGTGCGCCAGCGCCGGGCGGCAAGGACCGTCAGCAGCAGACCGAACAGCGCGATGACGCCGGGCACCAGCGCGGCGTCCTGACGCACCGCCTGCAGGCCCGCGACCGTGGCGGCACGGTCGACGACGGCGCCCTCGGGCGTGCCGATCGCCCAGATCCGGTGGCGGTCCTCGTCGGCCGGGGCGTCGGGCCACAGGCCGTAGAGAGCCGGTCCGGCGAGCACGGCATCCTTGACCGCCTCGTAGCCCGGCATGTCGTCGGGATAGAACACCAGCCGTTCGCCGGGTTCGAGCATGGCCTGGAACTCCAGGCTGCGGCCCTGGAAAAAGCGCACCAGGGCGCCGCGCTGGCGTGCCACGACGATGGCGTCGGCGGCCTCACCGGTGAAGGTTTCGAGGTCGCCCTCTCCCGGGTAGGACGGCGTCAGCAGTTCGGCGCCGTTCCACAGGCCGATCGCCAGCAGGATGATGCCTGCGGCCAGGGGGGCCACCGGGCGGTCGCCCAGGCCGCGGGCAAAACGGCCGATCATCGCCCTCTCCCCGGGGCTAGGGACGCGGCGCCGCCCCCCCGCGCACGGGGCGCAGGGAGCGGCGGTCGTCATCGCGGTCCGGATCGCCATCTAGCCCAGCAGCTTGGGTTCGGCGGCATCGAGGGCGCCCTTGAGGGCGCCGACCAGCTCATCGACATCGGCGGTGGTCATCACCAGGGGCGGCGACATCACCATCGAATCGCCGGTGGCGCGCACCAGCAGGCCGCGCGACCAGGCCTCCTCGCGCACGGTCATACCGGCCTGTTTGCTGCCGTCGAAGGACCTGTGGCTCTTCTTGTCCTCGACCAGCTCCACGGCGGCCATCATGCCGACGCCGCGCACCTCGCCGACCAGGGGATGGTCGGCCAGCTCGCGCAGTCGCTTCTGCAGGTAGGGACCGGTTTCGGCGCCCGCCTTCTCGACGATGCCTTCGCGCTGCAGGATGTTGATGTTCTCCAGCGCGACCGCAGCCGAGACTGGATGGCCCGAATAGGTGAAGCCATGCTGGAACTCGCCGCCGGCCCCGACAAGGGTGTCGGCGATGCGGTCATGCACCATGACGCCGGAGATCGGCAGGTAACCCGAGGACAGGCCCTTGGCCATGGTCATGAAGTCGGGATCGATCCTGTACTGGTCGCTGGCGAACCAGGTGCCGGTGCGCCCGAAGCCGCAGATCACCTCGTCGGCGATCAGCAGGATGTCGTGCTCGCGGCAGATGCGCTGGATCTCCGGCCAGTAGCTCGCCGGGGGAACCAGCACGCCGCCGGCACCCATGATCGGCTCGCCGATGAAGGCGCCGACGTTGTCGGCGCCGAGCTTCTGGATCATCGCCTCGACCGAACGGGCCGCCTTGATGCCGAATTCCTCGGGGTCCATCTCGCCGCCGAAACGGTACCAGTGCGGGCAGTCGGCATGGACGAAGCCGGGCAGCGGCAGGTCGAACTGCGGGTGCATGGCCTCCAGGCCGCACAGGCTGGCCGCCGCCATGGTGACGCCATGGTAGGCCTTGTTGCGGCTGATGATGGTCTTCTTGCCCTTCTTGCCCTTGGTGTTCCAGTACCAGCGGACCATCTTGGCAATGGTGTCGTTGGCTTCGGAACCCGAGTTTGCATAGAAGACGTGGTTGAGGCCCTCGGGCGTCACTTCCGCCAGCTTCTTCGAGAGCTCGGTCGCCGGCTGCGTCGTCGTCTGGAAGAAGGTGTTGTAGTAGGGCAGCTCCTGCATCTGCTTGTAGGCGACCTCGGCCAGCTCCTTGCGGCCGTAGCCGATGTTGACGCACCACAGGCCGGCCATGCCGTCGAGCACCTTGTGGCCTTCCGAGGTCCACATGTGGCAGCCCTGTGCCCTGGTGATGATGCGCACGCCCTTCTCGTTCAGCGCCTTGGTGTCGGTGAAGGGGTGCATGTGGTGGTGGCGGTCCATGTCCTGCAGGACCGCGGTCAGGTTCGTGACCATGGATGTTGTCTCCGGAGAAATGTCGTCTGTCTTGAAGGTGCAGCCGCCCGAGTGGCCGGCGGCATGGCCGGTGCGGCTGCCTAGGGATCGAAGTCGATGCGTGCACCCACGATCAGCAGATCGTGGAGCAGCGACATCTTCGTCGTCGTCTCGTGGCGCAGCTTCATGGCACCAAGTGTAGGCCAGAGCGTCCGATGGTGCGAGTCGGCAGCACCGCTGGAATCTCTGTAGCAGGCAACGGACAGGCGCTCCGGTTTGGCTTCATCGGCCAGACCGGAACGCCCGTGCCGCCGGCCTACAGGGCCCCGTGCCGCAGGCCTACAGGGCAAGGTCGAAGAGCAGCACCTCGGCATCGTCGGTTGCCGCGAGAGCAAGCGGTCCGGCCGTCGTGATGCCCAGGCCGTCGCCGGCACGGAGGGCTTCGCCGCCCGCCGTCAGGGTGCCGCGTGCGACCTGCAGCCAGACGCGGCGGTTCTCGCCGACCGTGAAGTCCAGACGCTTGCCCTCGGCCAGGATGCCGCTGTAGAGGTCGACGTCCTGGTGGATGGTCAGTGATCCCTCGCGGCCGTCGCGCGAGCCGACCAGCTTCCAGGCGCCGGTACGTTCGGCCACGGGAAAGGCCTTCTGCTCGTAGCCCGGCTCCAGGCCGCGCCGCTCCGGTACGATCCAGATCTGCAGGAAGTGCACCGGCTCGCTCTTCGAGGCGTTGAACTCGCTGTGGCGGATGCCGGTGCCGGCGGTCATGCGCTGGACGTCGCCGGGACGGATCACCGAACCGGTGCCGATCGAATCCCGGTGCTCGAGCGCGCCTTCCAGGACATAGCTGACGATCTCCATGTCGGCATGGCCATGGGTGTCAAAGCCGGCGCCTGCCGCGACCCGGTCCTCGTTGATCACGCGCAGGGCGCCGAAACCCATGTGGTCGGGGTCGTGGTAGTGGCCGAAGGAGAACGTGTGGCGGCTGTCGAGCCAGCCGAAGTTGGCATGGCCGCGGGCTTCGCCGTGTCGCAGGGTCTGCATGGTCTGTCTCCCGCCGCTGGATGCAGCTGTTGCTGTCCGGCAACCATATGGAGATCGCGTTCATCGCGACAATCATTCCACTCTATGACAATCTGTCGCGAAATCCAGGACAACGGCTGGACACCGACCATGGACAAGCTCGCCGCCATGCGCGCCTTCGTCGCGGTGCAGGAGGCCGGCGGCTTTGCCGCCGCCGCCCGCCGCACCAGCC
>JAQCLG010000134.1 GCA_027592745.1 Pseudomonadota bacterium
GCCCCGGAAGCCGGCCGCGGCCGCGGCGGCGAAGCGCTCCGGCAGCGGCAGCTCGCCGAACATCATGGACAGGCTGGCGGCAAAACGCGGCATCGCCTGCTCCCCTACTGGATGATGACGACGTGGGAAAGTTCGCGGCCGTTCGAGAGCGTCACCTTCTCGAAACCCAGCAGCTTCAGCAGGTCGAAGAAGGTGAAGATGTCCTCGACCCGGTAGCTGCGGAACAGTTCGGAGGTGCGCGCCGAGGCCGTCATCATCGCCAGCACGCCGCGCATCCGGTAGAGCGAATCGAACAGGCCGTCGCGCAGCGCGACGATGATCAGCTTCTCGGCATCATCGCCCTTGGCGAAGATCGCCAGCCCGGCCGGATAGGGCGCCGACATCTGCTGCATCGCCAGCAGCGTGACGAACTCCAGCCGGCGGCTGCGGTCGCTGTCGGCCAGGGTCGTTGCCCGCGCGACATAGGTCTCCTCGGTCTGGGGCATGGGATAGTAGTAGCCGACGTGGCGGTCGACGCTGCGTTCGCCATCGGCGTCGTCCTGGGCCATCGCCGGTGTCGTGAAGCCGGCCAGCAGCAGCGCCAGGATCGCGGCCTTCCATCGCCATGCCGTCATCGTCTTCCCCCATGATGCGTTGCGCCGAGTGTGCGTCAGCCGGCCCCGGCCTGTCACGGGCCGATCGTCCCGGCGCCACCGCGGCCGGTGGATCGAGCGGTGACTCCGGCACACGGCCGCCCCTATAGTTGGGCCTTGCTGCCCCAGCGGAGACCAACAGCGTGGCACGACCCCAGATCGCCATCGTCGCCTCGGACGATCGCAAGGCAGCGACCGCCAAGACCAAACTCGAGAGCCTGCACAGGACGACGACGCCCGAGAAGGCCGACGTCATCGTCGCCCTGGGCGGCGACGGTTTCATGCTCGAGGTCCTGCACGACATGCTGGGCCGCGACGTCGCCATCTATGGCATGAACCGGGGCTCGGTCGGCTTCCTGATGAACGACTTCCATGACGGCGACCTGGTCGACCGGATCGTACGGGCACAGCAGACCGTGCTGTATCCGCTGCGCATGAGCGCGACCGACGACAAGGGCGTGTGCCACGAAGCCGTCGCGATCAACGAGGTCGCCCTGTTCCGCGAGACCCGCCAGACCGCCAAGATCCGCATAATGGTCGATGGCGTCGAACGGCTCTCCAACCTGGTCTGCGACGGCGTGCTGATCGCCACCCCGGCCGGCAGCACCGCCTACAACCTCTCGGCCCACGGACCGATCCTGCCGATCGGCGCCCAGATCCTGGCGCTCACCCCGATCAGCGCCTTCCGCCCGCGGCGCTGGCGCGGCGCCCTGCTGCCGACCCGTGCCATGGTGGAGTTCGACGTGCTGGAACACGCCAAGCGCCCGGTCAGCGCCGTCGCCGACTTCACCGAGGTGCGCGACGTCGTCAAGGTCAGCGTCCGCATCGACGAAAGCGCCCCCGTGCGCCTGCTCTTCGACAGCGAACACGACCTCGAGGAGCGCATCCTGAAGGAGCAGTTCGTGACCTAGCTGCACCCGCTGCCTCCTATTTCCTATTTCCTATTTCCTATTTCCTAACTCCTAGGAGCCCCGAATGTCCAAGAAGCCCCAGCACGGCGTGCATCTCTTTCCCGTCGACATCACGCCCTGGAAGAAGGGCAACACCGGGATCGACTACGTCACGACCTTCGACAGCGGGGTCGCCGGGCCGCATTTGATGATCAACGCCCTGACCCACGGCAACGAGTTGTGCGGCGCCCATGCGCTGAAGTTCCTGTTCGAGAACGCGGTGCGGCCGGTGCGCGGCAAACTGACGCTCTCCTTCGCCAATGTCGGAGCCTACGAGAGCTTCGATGCCGAGGACCCCTACGCCTCGCGGTTCCTCGACGAGGACTCCAACCGCCTGTGGAACGAGACCACCCTGGACGGCGAGCGCCAGAGCCGCGAGCTGGCCCGAGCCCGCGCCCTGCGCCCGGCGGTCGATCCCATCGACCACATGCTCGACATCCATTCGACCGAACTGCCCCAGGCGCCCATGCTGCTGGCCGGCATCCGCGCCAAGGGGCGCGCCCTGGCCGAGGGCATCGGCGCGCCGCGCCATGTCGTGATGGATGCGGGCCATGCTGCAGGCAAGCGCATCCGCGACTACGCCCAGTTCGACGATCCCACACGCGACAACGCCTCGGTGCTGGTCGAATGCGGCTATCATTTCTATGCGGAGGCCGCCGATATCGCGATCCAGACCAGCCTGCGCTTCCTGCGCCATTTCGACGCCGTCGCCCCGGCTTTCCTGGAAGCCCATCTCGACCCCGCGCCGGTCGAGGACCAGCTCGTCATCGAGGTCGAGGGTCCGATCACCATCGAGACCGATCACTTCCGCTTCGCGCGCACCTTTGAGGGTTTCGAAGTCGTGCCGCAGAAGGGCACCCTGATCGGCCACGACGGCGACAGGGAGGTGCGCACGCTCTTCGACGACTGCGTCATGGTCATGCCCTCGCGCGAACCGCTCAAGGGCAAGACCGCCGTGCGCCTGGGGCGCATCGTCTGACAGGCTGCCGAAGAGGGCCCATATAGCGGGCGCGGCAAAGCCAACCGGAAGGCGGGGCTGCGGACAGCAATGCCCAGGCCGGTAGTCCCCAGTTCGCAGACCCCACGGGGGCAACAGGCGCTGGCGACCGGTCAGAACGCCAGCAGGGCGACGCCCACGACCACCACGGTGGCCGCGGCAATGCGGCGCAGGCCCATGCCTTCCTTGAACAGGAAGGCACCGATGGCGGCGGCCATGATGACGCTGGTCTCGCGCACCGCCGCGACCGGCCCGATGGCGGCAAAGCTCATGGCGTAGATCACCAGGCCGTAGGCGGCAAAACTCATCGCGCCGCCGAACAGGCCCAGCTTCCAGGCTGCCGCGACACGTTTCAGCCCCGCCCGCCGCTCACGCACCAGCGCCCAGAGGACGAGCGGAAAGGCATCGAGGAAGAAGAGCCAGCCGATATAGCCCAGCGGCGCGCCCGAGGCGCGCACGCCCATGCCGTCGACCACGGTGTAGCCCGAGATCATCAGGCCGGTGGCGAGCGGCCAGCCCAGACCGCCCCAGCCCAGGCGCGCGATGCTGTAGTGCATCGAGAGCATGATGATGCCGACACAGACGACGACGATGCCGATGAAGGATGTCGTGGTCAGCACGTCGCCGGCCAGCAGCACGCCGCCGGCCGTGGCGAGCATGGGCGCCGAGCCGCGCGCCAGGGGATAGGCATGGCTGAAGTCGGCGACCCGGTAGGCCAGGATCAGGAAGGTGTTGTAGCCGATGTGCAGGACGACCGAGGTCAGCAGGTAGGGCCAGGCCTCCCACGCCGGGGTGGCGTCGAGCAGGATCAGCACGGGGCCGCTGACCGCGCCGAAAGCCGCCAGCGCGGTCATTGCGGCATAGCGGTCGCGGTTGACCTTGACCATCGCGTTCCATATCGCATGGAGCACGGCGGCAGCAAGGGCGAGCAGGATGGCAAGGGGTTCCATGGCGCCAGCGGCGTAGGACCGCGCGGGCTTTCCTGCAACCGATTTGTGACGGTCCCGGCGTGGCGGCCCGGCCGGGCTCTAGGATGGCGGCCGGCCGCGTCCCACGCCCTGGGGAATCAGCGGCCGCGCCGCGGGAATGGCCTCGGGCACCTCTGCATCAGCGACCTCGCCGGTCTCGGAAGCCGCGAAGCGGTCGAGCATCTCCAGCAGGGCATCGGCGGCGGCGGCATCGGGGGCCATGCGCGTCATCAGCAGGGGCATCTTGCCGCGCTGCATGGCCACGGCATTGCAGGCGTTCAGGCAATGGGTCAGGCAGACGATGCCGTGGATCCTGTCGGCCTGGTCGGGCCGCGCCCGCGCCTTGACGAGGTCGTGGAGGTGCTGGCCTGGCCGCACGCCGGAATCATCCAGGGAATCCCGGCCCTGCCAGCGGCAGGTGACGCAGACGCGCAGCATGGCGCCGCCGCGCCCTGCCCTGCCGACCCTGCCCTTTTCCTCGCCCGCCATGTCCGCTCCATGTTGCGCGGCGCGGAGACTGGCCGTGCCTCGGGCGGCTGGCAAGTTCTCTCTGCACTGTTCACCCTTCAGCGCCACGTTATACTGCGCCGCTTGTTGGGTGGATGGACGGTCGGGGCAAACATGGCCAGCACAGGTGAAGGCCGGATCGAGGCGCGGCAGGAGGCCGGAGTCTGCACGCTTGTCGCGTCGGGCAACTGGACCCTGGCGACCGCACCCGACCTCGATATCGCGACCTCCGGCATCGCGCCCGCCGCGGGCAGCCGCGTCGTAATCGACCTTGCCGGGGTCGAACTGCTCGACACCGCCGGGGCCTGGCTGCTGTTCCGCCTGCGCAAGCGCCTGCGGGCGGACGGCTTCACCTGCGACTTCACCGGCGTGCGCGACAGCCACAAGGGCCTCTTCGAGCACATCTTCGCCAGCCGGGAGCAGCCCGAACTGGAGCGCCGCGCCTACCACCCGCTGCGCCGCATGGCCGACCACACCGGCTACCAGGCGGTCCAGACATGGAACGAGGCACGGGCGCTGCTTTCGTTCTACGGCGAGCTGATGATCGCCATGACCCGGGCGCTGCTCTCGCCCCGCCGCCTGAAGTTCACCGCCATCACCAGCCACATGGAGCAGGTCGGCCTCAACGCCCTGCCGATCGTGGGCCTGCTCTCCTTCCTGATCGGCGTCGTGCTGACCTTCCAGGGCGCCGACCAGCTGCGCCGCTTCGGCGCCGAGATCTTCACGGTCAACCTGCTCGGCATCTCCTTCCTGCGCGAGACCGGCATCCTGATGACCGCGATCATCATCGCCGGCCGCTCGGGCAGCGCCTTCGCCGCCCAGATCGGCACGATGAAGGTCAACGAGGAGGTCGATGCCATGCGCGCCCTGGGCATCGACCCGATGGACCTGCTGGTCCTGCCGCGCCTCTTTGCCCTGTGCCTGGTGATGCCGCTGCTGGGCTTCTACGCCGACATGGCCGGCCTGCTGGGCGGCGCGCTGATGGCGACGATCTCGCTCGACCTCTCGCTCGGCCAGTTCCTCAACCAGCTCCAGGGCGCGGTGCCGATGTGGGCCTTCTGGGTCGGCATCATCAAGGCGCCGGTCTTTGCCTTCACCATCGCCATGGTCGGCTGCTACAACGGCCTGAAGGTCGAGGGCAGCGCCGAAAGCGTGGGCAAGCTGACGACACGGGCGGTGGTGCAGTCGATCTTCCTGGTCATCGTGCTCGATGCCATCTTCTCGATCATCTTCTCGTTCATCGGCATCTGAGCCATGGCCCAGCCCGCCCGCAGCGAACCCGCCCTCCTCTCCCCGGCAGCGCCCGAGGCGCGCCAGGAGCCGATCATCCGGGTGCGCGGCCTGGTCAACCGCTTCGGCAGCCAGACGGTGCACGACGGCCTCGACCTCGACATCCGGCGCGGCGAGGTGATCGGCGTCGTCGGCGGCTCGGGCACCGGCAAGTCGGTGCTGATGCGCACGATCATCGGCCTGCGCGAACCCCAGGCCGGCACCATCGAGGTGCTGGGCAGCGACACGAGCAAGCTCGACAAGGCCGCCGCCAAGGAACTGCGCAGCCACTGGGGAGTGCTGTTCCAGGACGGCGCCCTGTTCAGCTCGCTGACCGTGGCCGAGAACATCATGGTGCCGCTCAAGGAATACACCAGGCTCGGCCCCGCCCTGATGGACGAGGTGACCAAGGTCAAGATCACCATGGTCGGCCTGCCCGTGGAGGCCGGAAACAAGTACCCCTCCCAGCTCTCGGGCGGCATGCGCAAGCGCGCCGGCCTGGCCCGCGCCCTGGCGCTCGATCCCGACATCGTCTTTCTCGACGAACCCACCGCCGGCCTCGACCCGATCGGCGCGGCCAACTTCGACGAGCTGATCCGCAGCCTGCAGCAGAGCCTGGGCCTGACCGTTGTCATGGTGACCCACGATCTGGACTCGCTGATCGCCATCTGCGACCGTGTCGCCGTCCTGATCGACAAGAAGATCGTGGTCGGCACCATTGCCGAGCTCCTGGAGCTCGATCACCCTTGGATTCACGAATACTTCCGCGGTCCGCGTGCGCGCGCCGCCTTTGGCAGTTGAAATCATGGAAACACGCGCGAGCTACACCCTTGTCGGCACCTTCGTCCTCATCCTGATGCTGGGCATGGCGGGTTTTGTCATCTGGCTCGCCAAGTTCAGCAGCGACGTGAAGTACGACGAGTACCAGATCTTCTTTTCCGGCTCGGTGACCGGCCTCAGCAGTGATGCGACGGTGCGTTACCGCGGCATTCCGGTGGGCAGCGTCACGGGCATCGAGATCGCACCCGACAACATCGACAAGGTGCGCGTGACGATCCAGGTCAACGCCACGACGCCGGTGCGCACCGATACCGTCGCCTCGATCGAGATGCAGGGCATCACCGGCGTCGCCTACATCCAGCTGGTCGGCGCCAGCGACACCGCGCCACCGCTGGAGCCGGAGCCGGGCGAGAAACTGGCGACGATCACGGCGGCCAACTCGGCGCTTGCCGCGGTCTTCGAATCCGCGCCCGACATGATCAACTCGGCGATCACCCTGATGAACCGCGCCTCGGCGATCATGAGCGACGACAACCGCGCGGCGATCAGCGCGACCCTGGCCAGCGTCAGCGAGATCGCCGGCGAGATCGCCCTGCACAAGGGCGACCTGAGCGGCCTGATCGTCGATGCCCGCTCGACCCTGGCCAATGTCGAGAGCGCCACGGCCAACATCAGCAAGGTCTCCGACGAACTCAGCGCCAACATGGCCGGGCTGATCCAGGAGACGAGCCAGACCCTGGCGACGCTGCGCACGACGCTGCAGAACGCCGACAACGTGCTTGCCAATGCCGAGCCCGACATCAGGGGGACGCTGGACGACCTGCGCCACGCCGCCGCCTCGATCCGTTCCACCGCCGACACGGCGCAGGCGATGCTTGCCGAGAACCGCGACCCGATCAACGACTTCGCCCAGAACGGACTCTATGAGTTCAGCGAGTTCATCTCCGATGCCCGCTCGCTGGTCCTCACCCTGACGCAGATCGCCGTGCAGCTCGAACGCGATCCGGCAGCCTTCCTGCTGGGTGGCAACCAGTCGGGTTATCAGGCGCAATGACCATGGAGACTCCGATGAACCGCCGCCTATTCCTTCGCGCCGGCGCCGGCATGGGCGCCGTGGCCCTGCTGCCCGGCTGCGCCAGCTTCCTGGCCAAGGTCGACCAGCCGCCCAACCTGTTCCGCCTGACGCCCAAGAGCACCTTCGGCGACGATCTCATGCCGGTGCCCTGGCAGCTCGTGGTGGACCAGCCCTATGCCGCGGCGGCGATCAATTCGGCGCGCATCGCCCTGATGCACAACCCGATCCAGATCGAATACTACGCCCGGGCCAACTGGACCGACCGCGCGCCCGACATGGTGCAGGGCCTGATCGTGGAATCCTTCGAGAACTCGGGCCTGATCTCCTCGGTCGGGCGCCAGTCGGCGGGCCTGCGCAGCAACTTCGTGCTGCTGCCGGAACTGCGGGAGTTCCAGGCAGAATACCTCAACGGCACGCCGCCCATCGCCCATATCCGCATCAACGTGAAGCTGATCGCGATGCCCGATCGCGTCATCGTGGCCAACGAGAGCTTCGACGCGGAGGCCCAGGCCACAGCCGATACGGTCGAGGACGTCGTCATCGCCTTCGACGAGGCGCTGGGCCGGGTACTCAAGAATCTTGTCCGCTGGACGCTCATCACGGGCAACCAGTTCATCTGATCCACAAGCGGAGTTTGCCGACATGACCCTGCGCGCCGTCGTCGCGATGATGGAGCACGAGACCAACACGTTCTCGCCCGTGCCCACCCCGCTTTCGCGCTTTTCCCCCGTGACGGGTAAGGACGTGGTGAAGAACTACAAGGGCACCGGCACCGGCATCGGCGCCTTCCTCGATCTCGCGACCGAGGCCGGCATGGAGCTTTCGACGCCGATGGCGGGCAACGCCAACCCCTCCGGCCGGGTCGAGGCCTCGGCCTATGCCGCGATGTGCGATGCGATCTGCGATGCCATCGCCGCGGGCTGCGACGTCTGTTTCCTCGACCTGCACGGCGCCATGGTGACCGAGACCACCGAGGACGGCGAAGGCAGCCTGCTCAAGCGCATCCGGCAGATGGCGCCCGACCTGCCGATCGCCGTCAGCCTCGACCTCCACGCCAACATCACGCCCGAGATCGTCGAGAACTGCACCGTGCTGGTCGGCTACAAGACCTATCCCCACATCGACATGTACGAGGCGGGCGAACACGCCGGCAGGATCATGCTCCGCGCGCTCAAGGGCGAGATCAGGCCGGTCATGGCCTGGGGCCAGCGGCCGATCCTGGCCCAGACCCTGCGCATGGGCCACCGCGACGAGCCGATGAAGACGATGATCGCGCTGGCCCGCGAGGAGGAGAAGAACGGCCTGCTGGCGGCCAGCGTCTTCGGCGGCTTCGCCCTTGCCGACATCCGCAACGCCGGCCTCTCCATCGTCACCGTCGCCGACGGCAACCGCGCCCGGGCCGAGGAGGCCAGCGAGCGCCTGCTGGGTGTGGCCTGGAAGGAAAAGGCCGAGTGGCTGTTCCACTCCGAGCCGCTCGCCGACACCGTGGCCCGTGCCAAGACCATGACCGAAGGCCCGGTCATCCTGCTCGACCACGCCGACAACTCCGCCTCGGGCGGCACCCAAGACACGGTCGCCGTGCTCGCCGAGGTGATCGACCAGGGGCTTGAGGACGTCGCCATGTTCGGCATCTGCGATCCCGACGCAGTCGAGAAGATGCAGGCTGCGGGCGTGGGCAACGAAGTGACGCTCGATCTGGGCGGCAAGGTCGACATGCCGACCATCGGGCGCAAGGGCGAACCGCTCAAGATCACCGGCAAGGTGCGCGCGGTGACCGACGGCGATTTCGTCATCACTGTGCCGATGGGCCGGGGCACGACCATGTCGATGGGCAAGACCGCCGTGCTCGACACCGGCAAGGTCCAGGTCGTGGTCTGCTCGAAACATACCGAACCCTATGATCTGGGCGTCTTCCGCAGCGTCGGCATCGAACCCACGGCCAAGCTCTACCTGATCCTGAAGTCGCGCATCCACTTCCGCGCCGGCTTCGAGGCCATCGCCAAGGCCGAGCTGCCCTGCAACGGCGTCGGCGTGACCTCCAGCGACAACAGCCTGTTCACGTTCGAGGCCGTGCGCCGGCCGATCTATCCGCTCGACATGGATTGCCCGGAACGGCCGAACTACGCCGTTTGAGGCGGGCGATCGGGTCGCCCAAGACCATTGCTGCAGGGGCAGGACTGCCCGAATGTAGGCGCGGCCCGCAACGGGCACGAAAGGCGCGCCATGGCCGGTCCCGAACCCTTCCCCCACCTCTTCAGCCCCTTTGTCCTGGGCGGCCGGGAGATCCGCAACCGCATCGTCTTCACGGCGCACCACACCCATCTGGGCGGCGACGAACCCACGCCCGAACTTGCCGCCTACTACGAGGCGCGCGCCCGGGGCGGCGCCGGGCTAATCGTCAGCGAGGCCTGCGGCGTCCACGACAGCGGCTTCTTTGCCGCCCACATGATCCAGGGCCACCGTCCCGCCGCGATCCCCGGTTTCCGCGCCATCGCAGAGGCCTGCCATCGCCATGGCGCCCTGATCCTGGGCCAGTTGTTCCATCCCGGCCGCGAGGTCCGGGTGAAAGCCGACGGCGTGACGCAGGTCGCCGTGGGCCCCTCGGCTGTGCCCGGCGAACGCAGCCGCGTCATGCCGCGGGTCATGTCGAAGGCGCTGATCGCCAGCGTCGTCGAGGGCTACGGCGCCACCGCGGGCCACATGGCGCAGGCCGGCTACGACGGCGTCGAGATCCTGGCAAGCCAGGGCTACCTTCCCGCCCAGTTCCTCAGCCCCGCGATCAACCTGCGCGACGACCGCTACGGCGGCAGCCCGGAGAACCGCTTGCGCTTCCTGCGCGAGGCGCTGGCCACCGCCCGCGCGGCCATCGGCGAGCGCATCCTGGGCATCCGCATCTCGACGGACTCGCGTGCGCACGATGCCCATGGCGACGACGAGACGATCGCCTACCTGCGCATGCTGGAGGACGACGGCGTGATCGACTACGTCAGCCTGGTGCAGGGGTCCGCCTCCTCGCTGGGATCCTCGGTCCACATCGTGCCGCCGATGGAATGGGAAGCCGGTTACGTGGTCGACGCCGCGGCGCGCGTGAAGGCGGCACTTGCCCTGCCGGTCATCGTCACGGGCCGCATCAACCAGCCGCAGCTCGCCGAGCAGGTCCTGGCGCGCGGCCAGGCCGATCTCGTCGGCATGACCCGCGCCCAGATCGCCGATCCGGAGATGGCGAGCAAGG
>JAQCLG010000135.1 GCA_027592745.1 Pseudomonadota bacterium
ACCGTGGAACGGTTCCGGGTGATCGTGATCCGCTCTAGGGCCGCGCGCGCGGGTTCAGGATGGGTCAGGCCGGGAAGAACGCGGCCACGGCGCGTGCCTTCTGCAAGGCGGGCGCCGGACGACAGGGCAGGGCGTAGGCTTCCGCCCGGCGGCGTTACTGCCCGGGAAGGGCGACGCCCTTGCCGCCTTCGTTGTTGAAGCGGCCGACGTTGCCGAGGAACTGCTCGAGCAGGCCGACCTGCTTGCCATAGGTCGGCGTCGTGCGGGAAACCGGGTCGATCAGCAGGCCGTCGGCCAGCAGGTATTCGTCGACCGCATCGACCACGCCGGCATCGTTGAAGGCGATGGCAACCACCTGCTGCTCGATGATCTCGGGCTTGAAGAAGGCAAATTCCTTGCGCTTCTCGGTGATGTACAGCCAGGTCTCCTCGCCGAACATCGCCGTGCTCGAGGGTGTGCCGAGGAACTGGGCGACCTCCAGGCGGTTGTGCACGCCCGGTTCGATCCGGGCGATCGCCTCGGGATCGCCGACGTAGCCATGGGTCGAGATACGTTCCTGGCAGGACCATACCGAAAGCGCCATGACTGCCAGCAGCGCCGCACGGGCAAGGTGTCGGGCGCAGGATCCTGATGGCATGGAAATTGACCGCAAGGCGGGGAACTCCTAAGTGGGGGCGGACGATGCCGCCGACGGCATCTTCTTGTCAACGTGAGCGCCGACAGGGCGCCGGGAACGCCATGTTCAAACGCCTCTTCAGCCGCTCGCGTTTCGATGCCACGACGCACGATCTCTACGATACGATTGTGGCACAGGCGCGCCAACCGGTCCTGTACACCGATCTGGCCGTGCCCGACACCCTCGATGGGCGTTTCGACCTGGTCGTTCTCCATGCCATCCTGGTGCTGCGCCGCCTGCGCAAGGGTGGCGAGGACGGCGCGAAGGCCGCACAGGCGGTCTTCGACATCATGTTTGCCGACTTCGACCGCTCGCTGCGCGAAATCGGTGTCGGTGACCTCAAGGTGGGCAAGAAGATCAAGCAGATGGCGCAGGCCTTCTACGGCCGGGCCCAATCCTACGGTGCCGCACTGGACTCGGGCGAGGCGCAGGTTGACGTCCTGCGGCGCAATCTCTACGGCACGTCGCAGCCCACGCCGGCGGTGCTGGAGGCGGCTGCGGCCTATGTCCGCGGCCAGGAGCGCCACCTTGCCGCCCTGGCCGATAGCGACCTGCTCGCCGGCCGCCTGAGCTTTGCCCCGGCGCCATTGCCGAGGGCAGGGAACGTTTCCATATAGCGGGTTCGAACGGAACCGGTGCCTCGACTGAACGGAACTGCCATGACCAGACAAGCCAGCCCGATCCCCGGCCCGGAGTTCTCCCGCCCGGTCGACCTGGGCCACCTCGACGACGGCGAGGAGCGCAACGAGGCGATCGCCGCGACGCCGGAGGAATGTGCCGCCCTTGCGCGCCGTTTCGGGCTGGAGGCGCTTGACCGCTTGGAGGCCCGGGTGCGCCTTGTCCGCAGGGGCAGTCAGGTGGTGGCGCATGCCGCGATCGTCGCCGATGCCGTCCAGGCCTGTGTCGTCAGTCTCGACCCGGTGCCGGCACACCTGGAGTTCGAGGTCAGCCAGCCCTACGACCCCGAAGTGCGCGAAACCGGCGAATTCGACGAACTTCTCGACGTCGACGACGACGATCCGCCCGAGCCCCTGATCGACGACACGATCGACATCGGCGAGCTGGTGGCCGAACGCTTCGGCCTGGCGCTCGACCCCTATCCGCGCAAGCCGGGCGCCACGGTCGACCCCCGCTACCTTGCGCCCGAGGAGGATGCCGGGGAGGAGGAGCGGCCCCACCCGTTTGCCGCCCTGAAACGGCTCAAACAGTGAACCCTCCAGCTTGTCGGGGCTCTGAAAGCCTGATATAGCCCGCGCCACACAAGCCACTTTCCATCATTTCAGGATTACGATCATGGCGGTTCCCAAGAAGAAAGTTTCCGTCTCCAGGCGGAACAATCGCCGGTCGCATCACGCGCTTGGCGCCCCTTCGCTGACCGAGTGCCCGAACTGCGGCGAGACCAAGCTGCCGCATCACGTGTGCAGCTCCTGCGGCTTCTATCGCGACCGCGAGGTCACGGAGCCCGAGGGCAGCATCTGACGTACCGGGCCCCCGGGCGCGGATCCGATCGGCCATGACGACCACCCACACGATTGCGCTGGACGCCATGGGCGGAGACCGCGCGCCGGAGGTGGTCGTCGCAGGGGCCAATCAGGCACGTCTGCGCTACCCCAATGTCCACTTCCGGTTGTTCGGCGACCCGGCCAGGCTCGAAAAGCTTGTGCGCCGGTTCCCCAGGCTCGACCATGGCTGCGAGATCATCGAGAGCGAGACCGTGATCGAGCCGGGAGAGAAACCTTCCCAGGCCCTGCGGCGCGGCGGCCGCTCGAGCATGCGCATGGCGATTGACGAGGTCCGTGACGGCCGTGCCGAGGGCATCGTCTCGGCCGGCAACACCGGGGCGCTGATGGCGATGTCCAAGCTCGTGCTGCGTACGCTCCCCGGCATCCGCCGTCCGGCGATCGCCTCCATGTTCCCGACCCAGCGCGGCGAGTCCGTGATGCTCGACCTGGGCGCCAACATCGAATGCGATGCGGAGAACCTGGTCCAGTTCGCCATCATGGGGGCGGCCTTCGCACGCAGCGTCCAGGGCCTCAAGAAGCCGACCGTGGGGCTGCTCAACGTCGGCAGCGAGGAAAGCAAGGGGCACGAGGAGATACGGCGCGCCGCCGAGATCCTGCGCGATGCAGACCTGCCGCTGGAGTTCTACGGTTTCGTCGAGGGCAACGACATCACCGAGGGCACGGTCGATGTCGTCGTCGCCGACGGGTTCACGGGCAACGTCGCCCTCAAGACCGCCGAAGGCACGGCAAGCATGTACACCGGCTTCCTTCGGGCCACCTTCCGCCGTTCGGTATTCTCCAAGCTGGGCTACTGGCTGGCCAAGCCTGCCCTGGTGGCGCTCAAGAACCGGGTCGATCCGCGCCGCTACAACGGCGGCATGTTCCTCGGGCTCAACGGCGTGGCGGTCAAGAGCCATGGCGGCACCGATGCCGTGGGTTATGCCAATGCCATCGGTTTTGCCTTCGACATGATGACCCAGGGTTTCAACGAGAAGGTCATCCGCGACCTGCAGATGCTGGGTCAGCTTTCCGACAATCCAGCCAAGGCCGCCGCACAGTGACTGTTCGCCGTTCGTTGATCGCAGGGTGCGGTGCCTATCTGCCTGAACGCTGCGTGACCAATGTGGAACTTGCCGCCCGGCTCGACACCAGCGACGAATGGATAGCCTCGCGTACCGGCATCCGCCAGCGGTATGTCGCCGCCGAGGGCGAATGCACCTCCGATCTGGCGACCGCTGCGGCCCGTGCCGCACTCGCCCGTGCCGGCCTCGATGCCGCAGATGTCGATCTCATCGTCCTTGCCACGGCAACACCGGACCGCACGTTCCCGGCCACCGCCACCAGGGTCCAGGCCAACCTCGGCATGACCCGCGGCGCCGCCTTCGATGTCCAGGCGGTCTGCACGGGTTTCGTCTATGCCCTGGCGGTCGCCGACAACTTCATCAAGGCCGGCCAGGCGCAATGTGCCCTGGTGATTGGCGCCGAGACCTTCTCGCGCATCCTCGACTGGCAGGACCGCGGTACCTGCGTGCTGTTCGGCGACGGTGCGGGTGCGGTGGTGCTGCAGGCGGGGCAGGGCGAGGGCAGCAAGGCCGATCGGGGCATCCTTTCGACCCATCTGCATTCCGACGGGCGCCACGGCGACCTTCTCTACGTCGACGGCGGGCCTTCGAGCACCGGCACGGTCGGGCTGCTGCGCATGGAGGGCCGCGAGGTCTTCAAGCATGCCGTGGTCAACCTGGCCCAGGCGGTCGACGAGGCGCTCGAGGACAATGGCCTGTCGCCCGACGAGATCGACTGGCTGGTGCCCCACCAGGCCAACCGCCGGATCATCGACGCAACGGCGCGCAAGCTCGGCATGAACGAGGAGAGGGTGGTGATCACGATCGAACGCCACGCCAACACCTCGGCTGCCTCGATTCCGCTCGCCCTGGCCGAAGCCACCGGCGACGGGCGCATCCGGCCCGGCCATCTCGTGCTGGTCGAGGGCATGGGCGGCGGCTTCACCTGGGGCTCCGCCATGGTGCGCTGGTAGTTCAGCCTCTGCTTGAAGCCGCTGGGCTAACTGAATCGAGCCATCGCTCAGCGATCCAACGCAACTAATTGATATTGACGCATTTTCCGTGCGCAGTTATCCTCACGCTTTAAGTCGCAGGGGGCGGCGCTTCATGGCTGAACGGACAATGACGCGGGCGGACCTCACGGAGGCCGTCTATCATGAGGTCGGACTCTCGCGCAGCGAGTCAGCCGAACTCGTCGAATCCGTCCTGGACGAGCTCTCCGAAACGCTGATCCAGGGCGACGCGGTCAAGATTTCCTCCTTCGGCAGTTTCTCGGTTCGCGACAAGGCCCAGCGGGTCGGGCGCAACCTCAAGACCGGCGAGGCGGTGCCCATCCTGCCGCGTCGGGTTCTGGTGTTCCGTGCGTCCCATGTCCTCAAGGACCGGATCAACGGCGAGACCACCGGCACCGGCGAGGATTGAGCCCATGGCCGCGGGCTCCGAAGCCGCTTCGGGAAGAAGGGGCGCCAAGTCGAAAGCGGCCTTCCGCACGATCAGCGAAGTGGCCGAGGAGCTCGACGTTGCCCAGCACGTCCTGCGCTTCTGGGAGACCAAGTTTCATCAGATCCGCCCGCTCAAGCGTGGCGGCGGCCGGCGCTACTACCGGCCCGAGGACATCGACCTGCTGCGCCAGATCAAGTCGCTGCTCTATACCGAAGGTTACACCATCAAGGGCGTCCAGCGCCTGCTGCGCCAGGTCGGCGTCGCCGCTCTGCTGCAGGGCAGCCGCGCCGTTCCTGACGCTGGCGACGACGAGGATGACGGCGAGAATGCGCAGCCCCAGGCAGTTGCCGCCGCACCGGCCTCCCGGTCCGGCGACGACGGCATGCGCAGCGCCATCGAACGTGCCATCGCCGAGCTGGAGGCCTGCCGGCGGCTGCTTGCGGACAAGGCGTGAAAACCTTCGTTTTTGTCGCCATGCGGCGTTGCAGTCGCCCAACGGCCAGCCTATAGTCCGCGCGCCTCAAGGGCGGTCCGCCGCCCTCCGGTCGGAGTGTAGCGCAGCCTGGTAGCGCAACGGTCTGGGGGACCGTAGGTCGCAGGTTCAAATCCTGCCACTCCGACCATTTCTCTCCCCTTCTCCCCCGGACGATGCCGAACACCACCGTTGCCGCACGGCGACGGCGGGCTCGGGTGACGTCCTGGCGGGCCTTGCCGGCGGGCTGCTCGCCCAGGGGGTGGCCGCACCCGTCGCCGCGGCCATGGCGGTATGGTTGCACGGCCGGTGCGGACAACAGTACGGTCCCGGCCTGATTGCCGAGGATCTGCCGGACGTCCTGCCGGCGGTGCTGCGGCAGTTGCGGATGGACGAGGCATGAGCGAGAGCGCCGTGAGTTTCTGGGATCGTGCCCTGCGGCAGTTTTCCGGCACCTGGCAGGAACTGGCCGAGGCGGCGCTGGTCCGCGTCGCCGGCAAGGTGCGCCCGCACCTGCCCGACGACGACCTGGTGCGCATCCGCGAGCGGGTCGCCGAATGCATCGCGGCGCGCGGCGGCGAATCGCTGGCGCGCGGCCGGGCAGCGGATCTCGGCCACACCTATCTCGATCTCGACTCCAGGGGACGCCAGCGTTTCCTGCTGCTGCTCGCCCAGGAGTTCGACATCGACCTCGCCGAAGTCGAGGCAGAGGCCCAGGCGCTGCTCAAGGCTGCCGACGCGGGCACCAAGCGGGCGCTCGCCGGTTCCCTGCGCGATGCAACCGAGGCGCCGCGCCACAAGCTCTTCCTCCAGTTCAACGGCCTGCCGGACGGCCTGAAGTTCCTGGTCGACATGCGCGCCGATGCCCTGGCGTTCACCCGGCAGGAACCGATCATCCAGCGCGTCGACGACGACCTCCGGCGTCTGCTTTCGACCTGGTTCGATGTCGGTTTCCTGGAGTTGCGCCGGCTTACCTGGCAGAGTCCGGCCGCCCTGCTGGAAAAGCTGATCGTCTACGAGGCCGTCCACGAGATCGCCTCGTGGGACGACCTGAAGAACCGCCTCGAGGCGGACCGCCGGATGTTTGCCTTCATCCATCCCAACATGCCCGAGGAACCGCTGATCTTCGTCGAGGTTGCCCTGGTCTCGGGCATGGCCGGAAACGTCCAGGCGCTGCTCGATCCGGCTGCCCCGGTCGGCCGTGCCGAGAACGCCGACGCCGCGATCTTCTATTCCATCTCGAACACGCAGAAGGGCCTGGCCGGGGTCAGCCTGGGCGATTTCCTGATCAAGCGGGTGGTCGCGGAACTGGCGCGCGAACTGCCCGCGCTGAAGACCTTCGCCACGCTCTCGCCGATGCCGGGCTTCCGGCGCTGGCTCGATGGCCTGCTTGAAAGCGATGCGCCTCTGGCCGATCTCGACCCGGGCAGTGCGGTCCGCGGTGAACTCCTCACAGCGCTCCGGCAAGGCGACAGGGACGCGCTGGAGCGCTGGCGCGACCCGCTCGTCGCCCTTGGCGCCCGTTACCTGGTGCGCGAGAAGCGCGGCGACCGTCCGCTCGATCCGGTGGCCCGTTTTCACCTGGCCAACGGTGCACGGGTGGAGCGGATCAACTGGATGGGCGACCGTTCCGCCAAGGGCCTGGCCGAATCGGCCGGCCTGATGGTCAACTACCTCTACCGGGTCGACGACATCGCGGCCAACCACGAGGCTTTTGTCACCCGGGGCAAGGTCGCCGCCTCCAGCGAGGCCCGTGCGCTCTCGCGCCGCGCCGCGCAGGCAGCCCGCTGATGGCGCCCGGTTGCGGGGGAGGGCATTCGAGACTATATGGTCCGGCCCAAACGGCGGGCGTCCACAACGCGCCGACCGGTGCGGGCGTGGTGGAATTGGCAGACACGCCAGATTTAGGTTCTGGTGACGAAAGTCGTGGGGGTTCAAGTCCCTCCGCCCGCACCATGTCTTCTGCACCGATCGTCGCTCACCGGCCGCCCGGCTACCCATTAACCCTGGCTTAACGGCACTCCCATGCAGGTTACCGAAACCGTCTCGGACGGTCTGAAGCGCGAATACAAGGTGGTCATTCCGGCCGGCGACATGGCCGAGAAGTTTGACGCCCGTCTCGCCGAGCTGCAGCGCACCATCAAGCTCAAGGGCTTCCGTCCGGGCAAGGTGCCCGTCGCGCTGCTCAAGAAGCAGTTCGGCCAGTCCGTCATGGGCGAGGTGGTCCAGCAGACCCTGCAGGACACCTCCGGCCAGGTGATCACCGAGCAGGGCGTGCGCCCGGCCATGCAGCCCCGCGTCGAGGAGATGTCCTTCGACGAAGGCACCGACCTTGCCTACACGCTGGCGATCGAGGTGATGCCGCAGATCGAGACCGGCGACTTCAGCACGATCGAGATGGAGCGCCTCGAGATCGAGGTCGCCGACAGCGAGGTCGACGATGCCATCTCCCGCATGCTCGAGCGTTCCAAGAACTTCGTCGAGACCGAGGAAGGCTACGCCGCCCAGCAGGGCGACAGCCTGCTCGTGAACTTCGCGGGCAAGATCGACGGCGAACTCTTCGACGGCGGCAAGGCCGACGACCAGATGGTCGAGCTGGGCGCCGGGCGCCTGCTGCCCGAGTTCGAGGCGGGCCTCGAAGGGCGCAAGGCCGGCGAGAGCTTCGAGATCGAGGTGCCGTTCCCCGACGACTACGGCACGGCGCACCTGGCCGGCAAGACCGCGACCTTCGCGATCGAGGTCAAGGAAGTGCGCCGGTCCGAACCTGCCGTGCTCGACGACGAGTTCGCCCGCAAGCAGGGCACCGAGGGCGTCGAGGATCTCAAGGCCAAGGTGCGCGAGCAGCTCGCCCGCGAATACGGCCAGCTCGCCCGCCAGCGCATGAAGCGCCAGCTGCTCGACCAGCTCGCCGAGATGCACGACTTCGACGTGCCGCCCAGCCTGGCCGACACCGAGTTCCGGGCGATCTGGACCCAGGTGGAGCGCGAAAGGGGCAACGCCCAGCCCGACCACGATCACGACCACCACGATCATGAGCATGCGCACGATCACCACGATCATGAGCATGACCACGACCACGATCACCACGATCATGATCATGCGCATGACCATGGCGAGGCGGCCGAGGACGACGAGGAAACGGCCAAGATGAAGGCTGAGTACCGCGACATTGCCGTGCGCCGCGTACGCCTGGGTCTGCTGCTCTCCGAAGTGGGACGCACCAACAACATCCAGGTCACGCCCGAGGACATGCAGCAGGTCGTGATCGAGCGTGCCCGGCAGTTTCCCGGCCAGGAGGCCCGTGTCGTCCAGTACTACCAGCAGAACCCGGAAGCCGTTCAGGAGCTGACCGCACCCATCCTGGAAGATCGCGTGATCGATCACGTCCTGGCCCAGGTGAAGGTGACCCAGCGCGCCGTGACGCCCGAGGAGTTCATGGCCTTCGAGCAGGAAGCCGAAGGCGAGGACGCCACGGACGAAGCCGAGGCCAAGCCGGCCAAGAAGGCGGCGGCCAAGAAGGCCGCGCCGAAGAAGAAGGCGGCCGCCAAGACCGACGAGGCTTCCGCGGAAGCCGACAAGAAGCCCAAGGCATCGAAGAAAAAGAAAACGGAGGATGAGGCCTGAAGCCCCCGCGGCAACGCGACGGCGGCGGCCGATTGACCATGCAGGATCGCGATCCCTTTGAGATCTACGCCAACACGCTGGTGCCCATGGTGGTCGAGCAGACCGCCCGGGGCGAACGTGCCTACGACATCTATTCGCGCCTTCTCAAGGAGCGGATCATCTTCCTGACCGGGGGCGTCAACGACCATGTTGCCAGCCTGATCTGCGCCCAGTTCCTGTTCCTGGAAGCGGAGAACCCGACCAAGGACATCTCGCTCTACATCAACTCGCCGGGCGGTGCCGTCACGGCGGGCCTGGCGATGTACGACACCATGCAGTACATCCGCCCGAACGTGTCGACCCTGTGCATCGGGCAGGCGGCATCGATGGGCGCGCTGCTGCTGTGTGCCGGCGCCAAGGGCGCCCGTTACGCCCTGCCGCAGTCGCGCATCATGGTGCACCAGCCCTCGGGCGGTGCCCGCGGCCAGGCGGCCGACATCGAGATTCACGCCCGCGAGATCCTGTTCGTACGCCAGCGCCTGAACGAGATCTTCGCCAAGCACTCGGGCCAGGAACTCTCGGTGATCGAGGAAAGCATGGAGCGCGACACCTTCATGACGCCCGAACAGGCCAAGGCCTACGGCTTGGTCGACGAGGTCGTGGCGTCACGCTCCGAGATTGCAACCGACGACGCCGGCAAGGCATAGACATTCCCTTGCCCCATCGCCATCTGTTGCAAGATGTCCACACTGTTGAACGGCCTGTCACACAGGGGTGAACGGCACAGGTTGTGTTGCCGTACCCCATCTGTCTAACATGATGTTGTGACAGGCCCTTGAAGGACCCTGCCCAATGAGCAAGAGCGGCGACTCGAAAAACACGCTTTACTGCTCCTTCTGCGGAAAGAGCCAGCACGAGGTGCGCAAGCTGATTGCGGGCCCGACGGTGTTCATCTGCGATGAGTGCGTCGAGCTGTGCATGGACATCATCCGCGAGGAGAACAAGACCTCCATCGTGAAGTCGCGCGATGGCGTGCCCACGCCGCGCGAGATCAACCAGGTGCTGCAGGACTATGTGATCGGGCAGGGGTATGCCAAGCGCATCCTGGCCGTGGCCGTGCACAACCACTACAAGCGCCTCAACAACAGCGGGCGCAACGACCAGGTCGAACTGGCCAAGTCCAACATCCTGCTGATCGGCCCGACCGGCTGCGGCAAGACGCTGCTCGCCCAGACCCTGGCGCGCATCCTGGACGTGCCCTTCACCATGGCCGATGCGACGACCCTGACCGAGGCCGGTTATGTCGGCGAGGATGTCGAGAACATCATCCTCAAGCTCGTCCAGGCGGCCGACTACAACGTCGAGCGGGCCCAGCGCGGCATCGTCTTCATCGACGAGGTCGACAAGATCGCGCGCAAGTCCGACAATCCGTCGATCACCCGCGACGTCTCGGGCGAGGGCGTGCAGCAGGCCCTGCTGAAGATCATGGAAGGCACCGTCGCCTCCGTGCCGCCCCAGGGCGGGCGCAAGCATCCCCAGCAGGAGTTCCTGCAGGTCGACACGACCAACATCCTGTTCATCTGCGGCGGCGCCTTTGCCGGCCTGGAGAAGATCATCGCCG
>JAQCLG010000136.1 GCA_027592745.1 Pseudomonadota bacterium
CTCTTCCAGGTGATCGGCATGTTGAAGAGATGGCTGCCGAAGCTGCTGTCGGCGGCATGCCCGCTGGTCTTGTCGCGGATGCGCACCAAGCCGTGCAGCCAGCCGTCGCCCGACCCGCCCTGCGAGAAGTCGTAGATCAGTTCGCCATGGCCGTGGGCCTGCGCCAGCGCCCCGTCGACCAGGGCGCCGATCTCGCGCGTCACGTCGTGGCGCCGCGGCAGGCGGCCCAGGTTCTCGCGGGCGATCTCCCGGCCGGCGGCATCGTAGACCAGCAGGGCGAGCGGCAGGTCGTCCTGCCAGCTTGCCATCGGCGTGGGCAGCACATGGGTCTCGTGCGTGGCCGTGGGGAACACGGGGAAGGGCAGGATGTAACCCTTGCCGACCAGGTTGCCGAGTTCGGCCAGGCGCGGCTCCGGCGCAAGGTCGGTGCGCTCGACGTTGACGTGGGCGATGCGCCGCGGCCCGTCCTTGCGGGTGATCTCGTAGCGCGGCCGCACGAAATGGCGCCCGGCGCGGAGCTCGAGCTGCTGCGGCCAGGTCGCCTCCGGGAACAGTGCGGCGACGTCGAGCGCGGCGGTGCCGAAGGGCGCGATGGTGCCGGGCCAGGTGCGGATGTCGTCGCTGCCCATCAGGTTGAGGCCCACGGCGCCGGCCGGCACCGGGCAGGGATGGCTGTTCTGCAGCCACAGCAGCACGCTCTCGCCGGCTTCCGGGGCGGGCAGGCCGCCGAACAGGTCGCTGGGATAGGCGTTCGCGTCGTGGGTGCAGGACAGTTCGGCCGGGTCGTCGCCCCAGGTGTCGAGCGCGTACTTGACGATCTCGTGGGTCGCCACGTTGACCGCATGCATGAACAGGCTGCCGCAGAACTCGGGGAGGTCGAAGCGCTCGCGCACCCTGGCGCTGTCGACGACGAAACTCTCCGGTCCGGCGGCCAGCTTCTCGCTCCAGGTCGCCAGCTCGTTGCCCTGCGCGTCGTGCAGGCGCAGCCAGTACCAGGTGTCGCGGGCGCCGTGGCCGTGCCAGTAGTTGGCCGTGACGACGCGGGTATGGTGGCCGTCGGCATCGCGCAGCAGGGCGAGGTTGGTCGCGAAGTTGAGCGGGTCTAGGTAACGCCGCGGGTTGGTCAGCATGGTCTCGGGCAGCCGCGCCTCGTCGAGCGAGACGATGGCAGCGCCCTGCGGCACCAGGTGGCGGATGTGGTCGATGGCGCGCCCGGCATCGAAGGCGGCGACCACCACGGTCGCGGCCCTGCAGCCCGCCAGCGCCGTCACCGGCTGGACCTCCAGGCCGAGCAGGCTGGTGCCCAGGTCCTCGATGCGCTGGACGAAACAGCCCGCCACATCCCACGACGAGAGGTCGTAGAGCGCGGCCAGGCTCGTGCCGTGGTTCTCGGGATCGTAGAACGCGACCGGACCGGCCGCGGCGACCCGCGCGATCATCGCCTGCATCGGCGCCACCGCGAGCGGATGGCCCGCCGCCTTGAAGAAGGGCTGGGGACCGCTGCGGTTGGAAAAGGTCTCGATCGCCAGCGCCATGCCTAGTGTTCCTTGCCGGAAAAACCCAACAGCCGCGCCAGCGATTTCATCCGTGCCGACATGCGGTGGCGCGCCAGCTCGTGGCGCACGACGCCGGCGTCGGTCACCCAGTTGAGCTGGAGCGAGCGGCGCCGGCCGACGAAGGGCTTGTGGCCGTGGAAGGAGTTCTCGCTGCGCCGGAAGGCGAGCAGGGTGCCGGCCTGGGGCGGCACCTCGGCGACCATGTCATCGAGGTCGTCGGGGCCGTTGAGCAGGCGCAGGCGGCCGCCCTCGGCCTCCCAGCCGTCGTTCATGTAGATCAGCACGGTGATGATCTTGGTCGTGCTGTCGGTGTGGATGCGCCCGTCCTTGGCCTGGCAGCGACCGCGCACGGTCACCATGGTCGGACGGTTGGTCAGGTCGACCTCGAACTTGCTGGCCATCGCCTGGGTCATCGCCGGGCCCTGCAGCACGTCGAGCACCTCCTGGAAGGCGATGCCGTAGTCCAGCGCCTGGGTCGGGAAGCTGCCCGGCGCATCGATCCGGGGGAAGGAGCGATCGACCGCCGCGATCCCCTCCTGCGTCAGGAAGCCCGGAACGATCAGGTAGTCGAAGGGCGTGCGCACCAGCGGCGTGGCGGCCAGGAGATCGAGGTCGAGGAGCGACATGGGTGGTTTGTGGCCCTTTGCCCGGCTCATTTCAAGATGGCGCGCGCTTCCAGGCGGGCGCGCACCAGGTCGGCGACGCGGCCGGTCTCGTCCAGCGGCAGCGGGCTCCAGTCGGGCAGCATGCCCTCGAAGCGGCGCGTATGGCCCTGGGCCTCCATCAGCACGTGGAAGGCCGCGAACTTGGGCGAACCGCCAGGCAGGTGGGCGACCAGCACCGGCTTGCCGGTGACGCAGGCTTCCGTCGCCATGTTGACCGAATCGGAGGTGACGACGATGGCATCGGCCAGGCCCAGCCAGCCGCGATAGGGATTGTCGCCGTTGCCGTCCCACAGGACCGCGCGGCCAAGGTCCAGGCTGGCGGCCAGCGCCTGTGTCGCCTCCGGCCCGGTGCGGCGCGAGACCGTCACCATCAGGCTGCCCGGCAGCCCGCCCAGCGCCCGGCCCAGAGCCTGCGCCTCCTCGGCGCCGAAGCGGTAGGCCCGGTTGGCCCCGCCGACCAGCACGGCGATGCGCGGTTCGGCCAGGTGGGCGACCGCGGCGCGCCAGGCCTGCGCATCACGGTCGAGCCCGGCGCGCGACAGGCCGTGCAGCGAACCGGTGGTGGCGACCACGTTGTCGCCCGAAAGGCCGTCGTGGCGCGGCGCGATCACCATGTCGAAACGCCCGGTGGCAACCCCAGGGTTCTGCACCTGGACGCAGAAACAGGCGCCGGCCGCGGCCTTGCGGATGGCCAGCGCCGGCGCGACCGACTTGCGCCCCGAAGCGACCAGCAGGTCGGGCCAGGGCGCCTCCAGCCGGTCGCCCCGCGCGGCAAGCTTGCCCAGGGGCGAGGGGATCAGCAGCGGCGGCACCCAGCGCCAGGGTTTCTTCACCGCGATGCGCTTGACGGCAAAGACCATGCCGATGCGCTCGACGAGGCCGACGCACTGGTTCTCCATGCCGATGACGCCGTCGGTGACGACCCAGGCGATGGGGCGCTGCGGGCTCATGCCGGCATCCTGCGTGCAGCCGCGGCGCGGTCGGGCGGCAATGGGAAGGTCGCTGCCGCGCTCAATAGGGCTGCGAGGAATAGGACTGCAGGGGGGCGACGTCGATGCCCGAGGTCGCCAGGGCGTGGATCGCCGCGACCATGGCCCGTGCCCCCGCGATGGTCGTGGCGTAGGGCACCTTGCGGACCAGCGCGGTGCGCCGCAGGCTGAAGCTGTCGGCGATCGACTTGGCGCCTTCGGTGGTGTTGATGACCAGGGCGATGCGGTCGTCGGAGATGGCGTCGACGATATGGGGCTGGCCTTCGAGAACCTTGTTGATCGTCTCGACCTCCAGGCCCGCCGCGCGCATATCGCGGGCGGTGCCGCGCGTGGCGACCAGGCTGAAGCCCAGGGCGATCAGCTTGTGGCCCAGGGCGATGGCATGGGGCTTGTCGCGGTCCTTGACCGAGATGAAGACCCGGCCCGATGCCGGCAGCACGCCGCCGGCGGCAAGCTGGGCCTTGGCGAAGGCGTGGCCGAAGTCGCGGTCCAGGCCCATCACCTCGCCGGTCGATTTCATCTCCGGGCCCAGGATGATGTCGACATTGGGGAAACGCGCGAAGGGGAAGACCGCCTCCTTGACCGCGATGTGGTCGTAGGCCGGCTCGGCGATCTTGAAGCTGGCGAGCGTCTCTCCGGCCATGATGCGCGCGGCGATCTTGGCCAGCGGCACGCCGATGGTCTTGGCGACGAACGGCACCGTGCGGCTGGCGCGCGGGTTGACCTCCAGGACGTAGATGTCGTCCTCCTTGACCGCGAACTGCACGTTCATCAGGCCGATGACATGGAGCTCGCGCGCCATCGCTTCGGTCTGGCGGCGGATCTCGGCGATGGTGTGGGCCGGCAGCGAATAGGGCGGCAGCGAACAGGCCGAATCGCCCGAATGGATGCCGGCCTCCTCGATGTGCTCCATGATGCCGGCGACGAACACGTCGGTGCCGTCGGCCAGGGCGTCGACATCGACCTCGATGGCGTCCTGCAGGAAGAAGTCGAGCAGGATCGGATTGCCCTCGGAGGTCTCGACCGCCCGTTCGATGTAGTTCTCCAGGCCGTCCTCGCTGTGGACGATCTCCATGGCGCGCCCGCCCAGCACGTAGCTCGGACGCACGACCACGGGATAACCGATGCGCGCGGCGATGCGCTTGGCCTCCTCCAGGGTGCGGCAGGTGCCGTTGGCCGGCTGCATCAGCTTGAGGTCCTGCAGCAGCACCTGGAAACGCTCGCGGTCCTCGGCCCGGTCGATGGCGTCGGGCGAGGTGCCGATGATCGGGATGCCGGCCTTCTCCAGGGCATGCGCCAGGCGCAGCGGCGTCTGGCCGCCGAACTGCACGATGACGCCGACCAGCGTGCCGGCCTCCATCTCCTTGGTCGCGATCTCGATCACGTCCTCGGCGGTCAGCGGTTCGAAATAGAGCCGATCGGAGGTGTCGTAGTCGGTCGAGACGGTCTCGGGGTTGCAGTTGATCATGATCGTCTGCACGCCCGCTTCCTGCAGCCCGAAGCAGGCATGGACGCAGCAGTAGTCGAACTCGATGCCCTGGCCGATGCGGTTGGGGCCGCCGCCCAGGATGATGACCTTGCGGGTATCCTCCGGCGCGCTTTCGCACTCGGGTTCGCTGACGCCGTCGCCCTCGTAGCAGCCGTACATGTAGCTGGTGGTCGAGGGGAATTCGGCGGCACAGGTGTCGATGCGCTTGTAGACCGGCGTCACCTTCAGGCCCCGCCGGTGGGCGCGCACCGCGTCCTCGCTCTCGCCGGTCAGCTGGGCCAGGCGCTTGTCGGAGAAACCCATCTTCTTGAGCGAAAGCATCGCCGCGCGGTCGTGCGGCAGGCCGCCCTTGCGCACCTGCGCCTCGGTCTCGACGATGTCGCGGATCTGCTCCAGGAACCACGGGTCGTATTTCGTGATGTCGTGGATGTCGGCATCGGAGAGGCCGTGGCGCATCGCCTGGGCGATGGCGAGCAGGCGGTCGGGCGTCGGGCGGGCGAGCTGGGCGACGATGCCGTCCTCGCTGGTATCCTCGAAACGGATCTCGTTGAGGCCGGTCAGCCCCGTCTCCATCGAACGCAGCGCCTTCTGCAGGCTCTCGGCGAAGGTCCGCCCGATCGCCATGGCCTCGCCGACCGACTTCATCGAGGTCGTCAGCAGCGGCTCGGTGCCGGGGAACTTCTCGAAGGTGAAGCGCGGCATCTTCGTGACGACGTAGTCGATGGTCGGCTCGAAGCTTGCCGGCGTCACCTGCGTGATGTCGTTCTGGATCTCGTCGAGCGTGTAGCCCACCGCCAGCTTGGCCGCGACCTTGGCGATCGGGAAGCCGGTCGCCTTGGAGGCCAGCGCCGAACTGCGCGAGACGCGCGGGTTCATCTCGATCACGATCATGCGCCCGTCCTCGGGGTTGATCGCGAACTGCACGTTGGAACCGCCGGTCTCCACCCCGATCTCGCGCAGCACCGCCAGCGAGGCGTTGCGCATGATCTGGTATTCCTTGTCGGTCAGCGTCAGGGCAGGGGCCACGGTGACGGAATCGCCGGTGTGCACGCCCATGGGATCGATGTTCTCGATCGAGCAGATGATGATGCAGTTGTCGGCGCGGTCGCGCACGACCTCCATCTCGTATTCCTTCCAGCCCAGCACCGATTCCTCGATCAGCACCTCGTTGGTCGGGCTGGCGTCGATGCCGCGGCGCACGATCTCCTCGTACTGCTCGCGGTTGTAGGCGATGCCGCCGCCGGTGCCGCCCATGGTGAAGCTCGGGCGGATGATCGCGGGCAGGCCGATGATCTCCAGCGCCCGGCGGGCATCGTCCATGTTGTGGGCGATCTCGCTCTGCGGGCATTCCAGCCCGATCTTGCGCATGGCGTCGCGGAACAGCTCGCGGTCCTCGGCCTTGTCGATGGCCTCGCGGGAGGCGCCGATCATCTCGGTGCCGAACTTCTTCAGCACGCCCATCTTGGCCAGCGACAGTGCGGTGTTGAGCGCGGTCTGCCCGCCCATGGTCGGCAGCAGCGCGTCGGGCCGCTCCTTCTCGATGATCTTGGCCACCACCTCGGGCGTGATCGGCTCGATGTAGGTCGCGTCCGCCATGCCCGGATCGGTCATGATCGTCGCCGGGTTGGAGTTCACCAGGATCACCCGGTAACCCTCCTCCTTGAGCGCCTTGCACGCCTGCGTCCCCGAATAGTCGAACTCGCAGGCCTGCCCGATCACGATCGGCCCGGCGCCGATGATCATGATGGACTTGATGTCGGTGCGTTTGGGCATCAGCGAACCGTCCTGGGCCAACTCCCCCTCTCCCCTTGTGGGAGAGGGTTGGGGTGAGGGGTCGCGCGCGTCAGCGCGCCACGATGAATCGTTTGCGGCAAGCTCGGCTGGGCATGTGCGCTGCGGTACTGCGCTGCGGCTCCACCCCTCACCCAGCTCCGACTAGGCCCCTGCTGCGCAGGGACCAAGTCTGCGCAACCCTCTCCCACAAGGGGAGAGGGCGCGCGTACCTTCAGGCCCCGACTAGCCTGCACCGGGCTTCTCCCTGGCGGCGTTCTCGATGGTGTCGAGAACGCCTTCGAGATTGCCCTGGATATCGATGTTCCAGATGCGCAGGGTCCGGAAGCCCTGCGACGCGAAGAAGGCATCGCGTCGGACGTCCTTGGGATTGTCGGCATGTTGCCCGCCGTCGGCTTCCACGACGAGCTTGGCCTCGAAGCAGACGAAGTCGGCGATGGAGGCGCCGATCGCTACCTGCCGCCCAAACTTCAGGCCGGCCAGGCGACGATCGCGCAGATGCCGCCAGAGGATGGACTCCGCATCGGTGAGTTCGCCTCTGAGTTCCCGCGCAAAGACCGCAGCCCGATCGCTCCTCACCGCTTCCCCTCCATCGCCGTCGTGAACTGGCGGAAGAGGTAGGCGCTGTCCTGGGGGCCGGGGCTGGCTTCGGGGTGGTATTGCACGGAAAAGACCGGGCGGTTGGTCATCTTCATGCCGGCGAGCGTGCCGTCGAACAGGCTGCGGTGCGTCGCTATCAGGCCGTCGGGCAGGCTGTCGCCGTCGACGACGAAGCCGTGGTTCTGGCTGGTGATCTCGACCAGGCCGGTCTCCAGGTTCTTGATCGGGTGGTTGGCGCCGCGGTGGCCGTTTTTCATCTTGATCGTCCGGGCGCCCAGCGCCAGGCCGAGCATCTGGTGGCCAAGGCAGATGCCGAAGATCGGCTTGCCGGTCTGCACCAGGTCGCGGATCACCGGCACGGCGTAGCTCCCGGTCGCGGCCGGGTCGCCCGGGCCGTTCGACAGGAAGATGCCGTCGGGCTGATGGCGCATGATCTGTTCGGCCGGGGTGTCGGCCGGCACCACCGTCACCTGGCAGCCGCTGGCCGCGAGGTTGCGCAGGATGTTCTTCTTGATGCCGTAGTCGATGGCGACGACCCGGTGCTTGGGGCTCGCCATGCGGCCGTAGCCGCTGTGGGGCAGCCACAGGCTCTCGTCCCAGGTGAAGCTCTGGCGGCAGGTGACCTCCTTGGCGAGATCCATGCCTTCCAGGCCGGGCCAGGCGGCGATCTCGGCGCGCGCGGCCGCGATGTCGCTCTCGCCGTGGCAGATCGCGGCGGTCTGGAAGCCGCCGTCGCGGATCAGGCGCGTCATGCGCCGTGTGTCGATGCCGGCGATGCCGATCAGGTTCTGGCTTTTCAGCCACTGGTCGAGATGGGCGATGGCGCGGAAGTTGGAGGGCTGGGTGATGTCGGCGCGCAGCACGAGGCCGCGCACCGCCGGCACGTCGGATTCGATGTCGAAGCCGTTGGCCCCGACATTGCCGATGTGGGGGAAGGTGAAGGTGATGATCTGGCCGGCATAGGAGGGATCGGTGAGGATCTCCTGGTAGCCGGTGATCGCCGTGTTGAAGCAGATTTCGCCCAGGGTGCGGCCGGTGGCGCCGATGCCGCGGCCCCAGAATACCGATCCGTCCGCGAGCACGAGACTCGCCGTTGCCCAGGGCGCCGGCGCGGTAGCGGAATCGTTCATGAAAACCTGCGAGGGGCCAATGGCCGCCGGCTGGCGGCCGGTCGAGGCGGGATATAAGCAATCCTCGTGCCGAGGTCAAGCGGGCGGTGGATAGAAAAGCCGTGTTTTATCAGGCACTTGCAAACTATCCACGATTCGACTTCGCCGGATGCCATCGCTAATATGCCCTGCTTCGTCGCTTGGGAATGTTTTGTCCATGGCCCTGCGCCAGCAGATCTCCGATACCCTCAAGGAAGCCGTCAAGGCCAAGGACCGGACCACCACGTCCACCCTGCGCCTGATCAGCGCCGCGCTGAAGGACCGCGACATCGCCGCGCGCACCACCGGTGCCGGCAATGCCGGCATCAACGAGGACGAGATCCTCGACCTTTTCGCCAAGATGGTGCGCCAGCGCGAGGAGGCAGCGGAGCAGTACCGCGCCGGCGGCCGTCCGGAACTGGCCGAACGCGAACTCTACGAGATCGAGGTCATCCGCCGCTTCATGCCGCGCCAGCTGACCCCTGAGGAGATGGAGCAGGTCGTCGACCGGGCGATCGCCGAGACCGGCGCCTCGGGCCTCAAGGACATGGGCCGGGTGATGGCCGCGCTCAAGCAGGGCTGGCCCGGCCAGATCGACGGCGCGGTCGCCAGCGCCCTGGTCAAGAAGAAGCTGGGCTGATCGCGCCCTTGGTACGCCCGCCCGTGCGGGCCTGGAGCAGATCGCATGCAATCTGTTCCGATTGCATGCGTGAAGATGCTCCAGCTCTTTGAACGCGATCGGATTCACGCATGAGGGTTGAACCGTATCGGTTCAACCCTCATGCGATCCGATCTAGACTGGCCCATGGCCTTTCCCCCGCAATTCCTCGACGAGATCCGCACCCGGGTGCCGCTCTCGGATGTCGTGGGCAAGCAGGTCCGCCTGATCCGGCGCGGCCGGGAGTTCGTCGGCCTGTGCCCCTTCCACAAGGAGAAGTCGCCCTCCTTTGCCGTGGTCGAGGACAAGGGGTTCTTCCACTGCTTCGGCTGCGGCGCCCACGGCGACGTCATCGGCTTCCTGATGCGCACCGAGAACCTCTCCTTCCCCGAGGCGGTGGAGCGGCTGGCCGGCCTGGCCGGGCTGCAGATGCCGGTGCAGACCCCGGTCGAGCGCGAGCGCGCCAAACGCGCCGCCACCCTCTACGACGTGCTCGAGGAAGCCTGCCGCTGGTTCGAGGAACAGCTGACCACGCCCGCCGCCGGCGAGGTCCGCGCCTACCTGGAGCGCCGCGGCGTGCGGCCCGAGACGGTCGAGCGATTCCGCCTGGGTTACGCCCCCGATTCCCGCAGCCGGCTGATCCAGCACCTCAAGGGCCGCCAGGTGCCCGACCGCCTGATGGCCGAGGCGGGCCTTGCCGTGGGCGGCGAGGACGGGCGCGAGGCCGGCGACCGTTTCCGCCACCGCCTGATCTTTCCCATCACCGACCGGGGCGGCCGGGTCATCGCCTTCGGCGGGCGCACCATGGGCGACCATCCCGCCAAGTACCTCAACTCGCCCGAGACGCCGGTCTTCCACAAGGGCGCCATGCTCTACGGCTACGCCCTGGCCCGCAAACCGGCCCACGAGGCCGGCACGGTGATCGTCGCCGAGGGGTACATGGACGTCATCGCGCTGGCCCAGGCAGGTTTCGCCCATGCCGTGGCGCCGCTCGGCACGGCCCTGACCGAGGCCCAGATCGGCCTGCTCTGGAAGATGGCCGACGAGCCGATCCTGTGTTTCGACGGCGATGCCGCCGGCAAGCGGGCCGCCTTCCGCTCGGTCGAGCGCGCCCTGCCGCTGCTTGCACCCGCCCGTTCCCTGCGGTTTGCCCTGCTGCCCGGCGGCCAGGACCCCGACGACCTGATCCGCGCCCGCGGCCGGGCGGCCATGGCCGATGTGCTCGAACGCGCCGTGCCCCTGCTCGACATGCTCTGGAAAAGCCGCATCGAGGGCGGCCGCTTCGACACGCCCGAGCGGCGCGCCGGCCTGGAGAAGGAACTCAGCCTGGCGATCGCCACGATCGGCGACACCTCCGTGCGCTTCCACTACCAGGGCGCGGTGCGCGAGCGCCTGCGCGCCGCCTTCGGCGCCCAGCGCCGCGCGATGCGTCCCCAGGACCG
>JAQCLG010000137.1 GCA_027592745.1 Pseudomonadota bacterium
TTTGCTCTAGAGCCGGTTGCTCCCCCTGTTCGTCATCCCGACCAAGCGGCGAAGCCGCGCAGAGCCGGGATGACAAACAGGGGGAGGGGCGCCCTCGATTCCCTCAGGCTGCCGCCACCAGCTCGCCGATCACCTTGCGGTAGGCCCGCGCGATCTTTTCTTCCTCGGCATGCCGGCCTTCGCTGACGACCTGTTTGCCGCCGACCACCACGTCGCGCACAAGGGTCGCGTTGCCCGAGAAGACGAAACTGTCGGTCAGGACGGCGCCCTCGCGGCCGATGAGCAGGGGGTGGTTGCCGTCGAGCGCGATCAGGTCCGCGCGGTTGCCGACCTTGATGCCGTCCACCTTGCGCCCCATCGCCTGTGCCCCGCCTGAGAGCGCGCCCTGCCACAGGTGGACGCCGACGTGGCGTTCTGCGCCATTGGCCGTGACGTTGCGCATCTCGCGGCGCAGGCGCTGGACGTATTCCAGCCAGCGCAGCTCCTCGACCGGCGAGACCGAGATGTGGCTGTCCGAGCCGATGCCGAAGCGGCCTTCGCCGCGCAGGTAGAGGCCCAGCGGGAAGATGCCGTCGCCCAGGTTTGCCTCGGTCGTCGGACAGATGCCGGCCACCGCCCGGCTGTGGGCGATCATCCAGGTTTCCATGCGGTTGATGTGCGTGGCGTGGATCAGGCACCAGCGCTCATCGACGTTGAAATTGCCGTAGAGCCAGGTCACCGGGCGCATGTTCGACCAGGCCATGCAGTCTTCCACCTCCTTCATCTGCTCGGCGATGTGGACGTGGATCGGCGCCTTGCCGTCGATGCGGTCGACGCCGGTGATCGCCTCGGCCAGCAGCCCCTTGGAAACCGCGCGCAGGCTGTGAGGGGCGATGCCGACACGCACCTGGGGGTCGTTGCCGTGCCTGTCGGTCAGCGCCTCGAAGATGCGCAGGAAACGGTCCGCGCCGTTGACGAAGCGGCATTGCGGCTTGTTCGCCGGCTGGCTGCCGAAACCGCTGTAGGCGTAGAGCACCGGAAGCATGGTGATGCCGATGCCGGTCTTCTGCGCCGCGCCGATCACGCGCCGAGCCATCTCGGCAACGTCGTCGTAGGGTTTCCCGCCCGGCTGATGGTGCAGGTAGTGGAATTCGGCGACGCTGGTGTAGCCGGCTTTGAGCATCTCGACGTAGAGCTGGGCGGCGATGGCGCCGACCTGGGCGGGATCGAGCCGGGCCAGGAAGCGGTACATGATGTCGCGCCAGGTCCAGAAGCTGTCCTGGCCGCCTTCGCCCGCACTCTCGGCGAGCCCCGCCATGGCGCGCTGGAAGGCATGGCTGTGCAGGTTGGCCATGCCGGGCAAGACCGGGCCGGGCAGGCGCAGTGCTCCCCGCGAGGGTTTGCTGTCGGGCCGGACCGAGGTGATGTCGCCGCGCTCGTCGACGCCGATCAGGACATCCTGGGCCCAGCCCTCGGGCAGCATGGCGGAGCGGGCGAAGATGTCGGTCATGGTCTCGTGCCGTGCGGTGGGCGGTCGCGGTCTATAAAGCCCACCTGTGGTCGTGCCGCAAGCCTTGCCCCATGCCCGCCCCGCCCTCTAGCTTGGGGCAGGAAGAGGAGACGGCCATGTGGGACAGGCTCTGGACCGGCGCGCGGCTCGCGACCATGGAACAGGGGGAGACACCCTATGGCGCCATCGAGAACGGTGCGCTGGGAGTCGAGGACGGCCGCATCGTCTATTGCGGGCCGCAGGACGACCTGCCCGGTGCGCCCGACTCCCTGGCCCGCGAGATCCATCGCCTCGACGGTCGCTGGATCACGCCCGGCCTGATCGACTGCCACACCCATCTCGTCCATGGCGGCGACCGCGCCGGTGAGTTCGAGATGCGCCTGGAGGGGGCCAGCTACGAGGAACTGCTGAAGGCCGGAGGCGGCATCCTCTCGACCGTCAGGGCAACACGCGAGGCCAGCCTCGAAAGCCTCGTTGCCACGGCGCTGCCACGGCTCGACGCCCTGCTCGCCGAGGGTGTCACCACGATCGAGATCAAGTCCGGCTACGGCCTCGACGTCGCGACCGAGACCAGGATGCTGCGTGCGGCGCGCCGCCTGGGTGCCCTGCGCCCGGTCTCGGTCGTCACGACCTTCCTTGGCGCCCACGCCCTGCCGCCGGAATTCGCGGACCGGGCCGACGCCTACATCGACCTGATGTGCGGTTCCGCCCTGCCGGCCGTGGCGGGCGAGGGGCTGGCCGATGCCGTCGATGTCTTCTGCGAGAAGATCGCTTTCAACCTGGAGCAGACCGAACGTGTTTTTCGCGCCGCACAGGCAGCAGGGTTGCCGGTGAAGCTCCATGCCGAGCAGCTTTCCGACATGGGCGGGGCGTTGCTGGCGGCGCGCTACGGCGCGCTCTCCTGCGACCACCTGGAGTTCATTTCCCGGGACGGTGCGGCTGCAATGGCAAAGGCCGGGACCGTGGCGGTCATGCTGCCTGGTGCCTTCTACTTCCTGCGCGATACCAACGTGCCGCCCATCGCCATGCTGCGTGAGGCGGGCGTGCCCATGGCCGTCTCGACGGACTGCAACCCCGGCAGTTCACCCGCGACCAGCCTGCTGCTGATGCTCAACATGGCCGCCACGCTCTTCCGCATGACACCCGAGGAGGCGCTCGCCGGCGTCACCCGCGAAGCCGCCCGCGCGCTCGGCGTGCAGGACCACCGCGGCACCCTGAAGCAAGGCAAGGCGGCCGATCTGGCCATCTGGGACATCGCGCGCCCGGCCGAACTCTCCTACCGCATCGGCTTCAACCCGCTTTACGGCGCGGTGAAGGCGGGCGAGATCGTGGAGCGGACCTGACGCAACACCGGGTCGAGCGCGGCGCTTTGGCCGCTGCGTCGGCGGATGCCGTTCAGCCGATCTCCAGCGCGGCAATGCGCCCGTCGTTAGCGATGCCGAAGCGATAGGTCAGGTCGGCCGGGCTGCCCGGAAAATTGCCCGCTACCCGTGCCACGACCACCGTGCGCCCGTCCTTCTCCCCGGCATCTATGGGCGAAGCGGTCACGCGGTAACGAGCGACCGTGGTTTCCTTGCAGGCGCGGATGGCTGCCAGACCCACGATGTCTGCGCCCTCGTCGCGGACCACGGCATCTTCTGCAAAGCAGCCAAGCAGCGCGTCGATGTCGTGGCGGTTCTGGGCCTCGAAGTAGCGGGAAAGGGTGGCAGGCAGGTTCAGGGTCATGGCATTCCTCAAGCTGGATTGTGGTGCTGGACGGGATGTGTTGTGCTGCTGCCATGACGGCAAGTACGGACAGAAAAGTAGGGTACTCACCCACAGGTAAGGTCGGCGATGTCACGCCCGACATGGCCGCGAGCGGGGTCGAGAGCGCCCTGCGCATTCTCGAGGGCCGATGGAAGCTGGTCATCGTCTTCCAGCTCTTCGGCCATGGCACGCTGCGCTTCTCCGAACTGGAGCGCGCCATCCCCGGCGTCTCCCAGAAGATGCTTATCCAGCAACTGCGCGATCTCGAGCGCGACGGGGTGATCCGGCGGACCGTCTATCCCCAGGTGCCGCCCAAGGTGGAATACGATCTCACCGCATGGGGCCAGGCGATGTGTCCGGCGCTCGATGCGCTCCTGGAGTGGGCGGCACTGCGGCCGGAAACTGGCTGACCCCGGCGAGGCTCAGAGGCGCCAGACGACATCCACCACTGTGCAGGACGTGCCGTCGGCGAAGCGGTCCTCTCGTTCTCCTGTCTCCGTACCGCCCAGGCGCGCATAGAAGCGGCGGGCGCGGGCGTTGTCGCGGTGGCAGTCGAGGGTCAGCCGGTCGTGCCCCGCGGCAGTGGCCGCCTCGCGGGCAAGCAGGAACAAGGCTTGGGCAAGGCCGCTGCCCCACCATGCAGGGATGACGTAGAGCCGGTCCAGCCGCCCGCCCGTACGGTGCATGAAACCGACGATGCGCCCGCCCGCTTCGGCTACCACGACGTCGTCGCCGGCCAACAGCAGTTCCGGGAGGCGCACGCGCCAGTAGTCCGCGCCCGTGCGGGCGATGTGGTCGGCCAGCGTCGCCTCGGGGGCGATGCCGTCGTAGCCGGCCTCCCGCGCGAGGCGGTGCACCTCCGCGATGCCTGCGGCGTCTCCCCGCGCGGCCCTGCGCAGGCTGTAGCGACCGTGGCTCACCCCTGGTCGAGCATCGGCAGGTTGAGGCCCTGCTCACGGGCGCAGTCGATGGCTTCCTCGTAGCCTGCGTCGGCATGGCGCATGACGCCGGTCGCGGGGTCGTTGGTCAGCACGTTCATCAGGCGCCGGTCGGCGTCCTCGCTGCCGTCGCAGACGATGACGATGCCGGCATGCTGGCTGTAGCCGATGCCGACGCCGCCGCCGTTGTGGATCGAGACCCAGGTCGCGCCGGAGGCGACGTTGAGCATGGCGTTGAGCAGGGGCCAGTCGGCCACGGCGTCGGAGCCGTCGCGCATGCCCTCGGTCTCGCGGTTGGGGCTGGCGACCGAGCCGGAATCGAGATGGTCGCGGCCGATCACGATGGGCGCCTTCAGTTCGCCCGAACGGACCATGGCGTTGAAGGCGAGACCCGCACGGGCGCGGTCGCCGAGGCCAATCCAGCAGATGCGTGCCGGCAGTCCCTGGAAGCTGATGCGTTCGCGCGCCATGTCGAGCCAGCGATGCAGATGCGGGTTGTCCGGGATGACCTCCTTCATCTTCGCGTCCGTGGCGTAGATGTCGGCGGGGTCGCCCGAGAGTGCCGCCCAGCGGAAGGGGCCGACGCCGCGGCAGAAGAGGGGCCGGATGTAGGCCGGCACGAAGCCCAGGAAGTCGAAGGCGTTTGTCACGCCCTCTTCCTTGGCCATCTGGCGGATGTTGTTGCCGTAGTCGAAGGTCGGCACGCCCACCTCGTGGAACGCCAGCATCGCCTTGACGTGCTGGGCCATCGACGCGCGCGCGGCCTTCTCCGTGCCTGCCGGATCGCTCTTGGCGCGCTCCTCCCACTGCTCCAGCGTCCAGCCCACGGGCAAATAGCCGTTGATCGGGTCATGGGCGCTGGTCTGGTCGGTCACCATGTCCGGGCGCACGCCGCGCCTGAGCAGTTCGGGCAGCATCTCGGCGGCGTTGCCGACGACGCCGACGCTGACCGCCTTGCCGCTCTTGGTTGCCTCCCCGATCATCGCCAGCGCCTCGTCCAGCGAGTTCGCTTTTGCGTCGAGGTAGCGTGTCTCCAGGCGCCGCTCGATGCGGCTGGGGCGGCACTCGATGGCGAGCATCGAGGCACCGGCCATAGTCGCGGCCAGCGGCTGGGCACCGCCCATGCCGCCCAGGCCCGCGGTCAGGATCCACTTGCCCGTCAGGTCGCCGCCGTAGTGCTGGCGCCCGGCTTCCACGAAGGTCTCGTAGGTGCCCTGCACGATGCCCTGGCTGCCGATGTAGATCCACGAACCGGCCGTCATCTGGCCGTACATCATCAGGCCCTTGCGATCGAGTTCGTTGAAATGCGCCCAGTTGTTCCAGTGGCCGACCAGGTTGGAGTTGGCGATCAGCACGCGCGGCGCGTCCCTGTGGGTGCGGAAGATGCCGACCGGCTTGCCCGACTGCACCAGCAGGGTCTCGTCCTCCTCCAGCGATTTCAGGCTGGCGACGATCCGGTCGAAGCAGCCCCAGTCGCGCGCGGCACGGCCGATGCCGCCGTAGACGACCAGCTCCTCGGGCTTCTCGGCGACATTGCGGTCCAGGTTGTTCATCAGCATCCGCATCGGCGCCTCGGTCAGCCAGCTCTTGGCGGTGATCTGCGTGCCGGTGGGCGAGGTGACCTCGCGGGCATTGCCGAAGCGTTCTGCGGTCATGGTCGGACTCCGTGGGGACAGGGTGTTCGGGTGCCGTCGTCTCCGTGACGTAGCAGCGGACGTTCGGGTTGTCTATACAACTGAAACGCCGTCCGCCGGGACACCTCAGCGCTGCCCCAGGCGGCCGCCGAGGCGGTAGCGCGAGCCTGGATAGGTCAGCAAGGCCGCGGTGACGACCGCGCCTCCGGACCACGTCCGGCGCTGCACGCTCAGGCAGGGTTCGCTCCGCTTGAGTTCGAGCAGGCAGCGCGTCCTGGGGTCGGGCAGCACGGCCTCGACGGTGTGTTCGATCGCGTCGGCCGGCACGCTGGCGATCAGATACTGGGTCGCGGTGACGGTGCGCAGGTCGGCTTTCAGGTAGCCCGGGGCCGCAGCCGGGTTGACGTGGCGGTCCTCGAGCTGGACCGGCAGGCCGTTCTCGCGGTGGACACAGAGCGAGTGGAACACCGGCGTTCCCGGCGGCAGGCCAAGCTGGCCCGCGATGCGCTGGTCGGCACGGCATCGTTCGTGCACCAGCACGTCGCAACTGTGGACGTGGCCGCGCGCGGCGATCTCGTCGGCGATGTTGCGCAGCTCCAGCAGTTCGCTCTGGGGCTTGGGTTCGGCGACGAAGCTGCCCAGGCCCTGCCGGCGGGTGAGGTAACCCTCCACGGCAAGTTCCCGCAGCGCCCGGTTGGCGGTCATGCGGGCGACGCCAAGCGCGGCGACCAGTTCCTGTTCGGAGGGCACGCGGGCGCCGGGGGCCCAGGTGCCGTCGAGGATGCCCGCAAGAACGTGGTCCTTGACGACCTGGTAGAGCGGGCTTTCCGCACGGGATGGAGCAGGCGGCTGCACTGGCATGGCTCCTGCCTAGACCCTGGCCGGCCCCACGGCAAGGGCGCGCCAGACGCCGATCACATGCGCGCGATTGGCATGGCTCCAGCCTTGTCGCATGGCGTCTGCCGCCACATATCACGTTGCATGAGGAGCCGGGCGAACCGGTCGACCCAGCGGATGTCCTACTCCCCCGAGACCGCCGGGTTCCAGCGCCCACCCACCGTCCCCCCCGACCCCGGAAGGGCGCGGACCGTGATCCCCGGCCTTCGAAAGGCGCCGTCCCCGTGGCCCCCCTCCCGGGGGCGGCGCCCATTCTTCAGGGCAGCCGCTTCAAGACATCCCGATCGCTCTCCGCTTCTTGCGGTCTCAAGCCAGCAGGGCGCGCAGGCGCACGATCTGCCTTTCCACCGTGATGTCGGCGACCGAGGTGATCTCCAGGTTCTTGTCCTCGAAGACATCCTGGTCGGGATGGGCTTCGCGCCAGGCCGCGACCACCGCGTCGCGCTCGCGCACCAGGTCCTTCACCAGCGGCCTGTAGAGGCCGACCATGCCGGTGATCCAGCGGTTGACCGGCCAGGACGGCTGGGCGTGGTCGATGACGAACCGATCGACCATGGCGCTGACGTCCTGCGCCTTGTACCAGGCATCGCCGGTGACCCAGCGGTTGACCGTGAAGAGGCCCGTGGGAAAGCCCTTCTTGTCCATCGAGATCGCCACCAGGTGGCTTAGCGAATCCGCACCCAGCGGCCATACGGCATCGCCGCCATAGGGCACTGGCTCGATGCCCCTGGGCATGCCGCTGGCGCGCAGGAAGGTGTGGAAATGGCCGTGTTCGCCGGGCCGGCTCGATTTCGGGTGAGCGTGGTAATAGAACTGGCTGCCGTTGTCGCGGTCGTAGACGTCGCCCTTGGGATAGTGCTGCCACTGGTAGAACGTGCCGGCGTTGCGCAGCAGTTCGCCGACGATGTTGTCGCCGGTCTTCTTGAGCACCCGGTAGCATTCCAGGACTTCCTTGCCGGCTTCGAGCATGGCCGAAAGGGTCTCGCGGTCGAGCGATTCCAGCGCTGTGCGCGGCGGGTGGTCGATTTCGATGGGAGGGCGCGATCGCGCCGTGGTCGCTTGTGCCATGGCGCAAGGATGGCGACTCGCGCCCCCGCATTCAACCGGTTCGCGGCTCGGGCCGGGCCCGGTCAAGCGGGTGTGATCGACCGTGACGCGACTTGCGTGTCTCACTCACCCACATCGTCCGGAAACGCGTTGCCTGCGGCGGCTCCGACCGGACCGGCTCGTACACGCCATGTCCCCCTGGAGGGCCCCTGTGATGAGCAACTTGCGTGACCATCTGAGCGCCTGGTTCGTTGTTGCGCTGCTGGCTGCCACAGCCTTCACGATGCTGTCCCCCGGGCCGGGCGATGGCGTTGACAACGGCGCGATGACGCTGGCCTGCGCCGATCACGACCACGCCGCGGTCGCCGCCAGCCTGCCGCGTCGTGCAGGCTGGGAGCCCGATGCGCGGCTCGTCGCCATGCCCGAGACGGACCGCATCACCCCGGCCTACGAGATCGCCGAGGAGCGCAACCTCGCGCGTTATCATGGCAATGCGCCTCGAGTGACGTTGATGGGCCAGGCGTCGGGCGCCGCGGAAACGCCGACCGGCCTGTGCTGAGGCACCTCTGACGCCGGACGTTCGACCGGTCACGAGGCGGCGATGCAGGCCGCGGCCCGGACATGGTCGTTCAGGTCCCGGCCATGTCCCTGCTGACCAGAGGGACTTTCACGCACACGTGACTGCCATTCATTGGCCGCAATTGGCCGCCTCTGCCTAGGCTGTTCACCGGCGCTGCTGTTGTCGGGGCATTCCGGGATCAGCGCCGGACCGCCGCAAACGCGGCGCAGCGAAACAACAGGAGGCGAACCGTTCCATGTATCAGCTCAAGCGCAATCTGATGTCGTCCACGGTGCTGCCGGCCGTCGTGGCCGCCGGCACGGTTCTCGCCATCGGCTTCTCTCTCGCACCGTGCGGGCGCAGCCAGGCCGGCCGGATCTACAGCAATGCCGGCAGCGAAAATCCCGAAGCGGTGCCGGCGCCTGCCGCGCTGCGCGGCATGAACGCCGGTTGCTGTGCTGCCGCCTGCGATGCCTGCAATCCGTGCGCGGTGGTCTGCGATGCCTGCAACCCGTGCGCCGCGGAATGCAATCCCTACAATCCCTGTGCGGCCGAGTGCGGTGCCTGCGGTGCCTGTGGCGCGTCGCTGATCGGCGCGGTCAGCGGCATGAGTGCCGGTTGCTGCGCGGCCTGCCAGGCCGATGTTCCGTGCGAGGCTTCCTGTGCGGCCTGCAATCCCTGCGCGGCATGCAGCCCCTGCAATCCCTGTGCTGCCTGCAATCCCTGTGCTGCCTGCAATCCCTGCGCAGCCTCATGCGGTGCGGCGCTGGAGATGGCTGTCCGCGGTATGGCCGCGGGCTGCTGTGCGGCGGCCTGTGCTGCCTGCAATCCCTGTGCGGCGGCCTGTTCGGCCTGCAATCCCTGTGCGGCCGAGTGCAATCCCTGCAATCCGTGCGCAGCAGCGTGCAATCCCTGCAATCCCTGCGGCGCAGCTTGCGGCGCCTGCGGTGCGGCCATCGAAAACGACTGCGACGTGCCGCGGCTGGCCTGGCAGGACTTGGCTGTCAACGGCATGAACGCCGGTTGCTGCGCTGCCGCGTGTTCGGCCTGCAACCCCTGCAATCCTTGCGCGGTCACCAACCCGTGCAACCCCTGCGCGGCGGGTTGCGGTGCCTGCGGCGCATGTGGTGCTTCCCTGGATGTCGAGATCACGCCGGAGGAAGCCCAGGCGGCCTATGACTGCATCCGTGCGACGATGCAGTCGAGCTACGCTGGCGCGGGGCTGGCCTCCCAGGCTGGGGAGGACATCTCTGGCGCATACACCGGATGGGACCTCGTCAGCACCGCGCCCTATGCCGCGGCGACCCATGGCGGGCGTTACGTCAGCAACTACGTCAACGACATCGGAGTTGCGTCCTATCGTACCTGGGAGGAGGGTGGACCGGCTCCGGTCGGCACTGTTCTTGCGAAAGACAGCTTCACCGTCACGGCAACGGGCACGGTCGGCGTCGGTCCGCTCTTCGTCATGGAGAAGATGGCTTCGGGCTTCAACGAGGCCAGCGGAGACTGGCGCTACAGCATGGTCTCACCGGGCGGCAAGATCATCGGCGAGACGAACGGTGCGGGTTCCGGCAAGGTCGCGTTCTGTATCGATTGCCACTTGGCGGCCGAGCGGGACTCCATGTTCTTCCTGCCCGAGGCCTTCCGTATTAACTAGGGCAACATGAGATTTTCCGCGAGCCATCTCTGGCGAATCTCGGGCCGGGGCGTGTCGTGCGCCCCGGTCCTGCTCGTTCTGGCCCTGGTGGTGGTGCTGTCGGGCGCACCGGCGCGTACCCAGGAGGCCGAGCCGGAACATGTCACGGCGAGCCGGGCCTGGGATCTTGCCGAGCAGGGCGGGCTGGTGATCGTCGATGTGCGTACCCAGGGCGAATGGCGCCAGACCGGTGTGGCGCCGGGTGCCGCGCGCATCAGCCTCTACAGCAACTGGGCGGTCCCCAACGATGATTTCGTCGCTACGGTGCTGCAGGCGCTCGGTGGCGACCGCGACCGTCCCGTCGCGCTGATTTGTGCCACCGGCGGGC
>JAQCLG010000138.1 GCA_027592745.1 Pseudomonadota bacterium
ATAGAGCAAATTCACATCCTTCTGCGCAATCGCGAAGCGATTCCGCAGAAGGATGATTTGCTCTAGGCGCCTGCTTCGCACGCGCCTAGGCTGCGCAACCCTCTCCCACAAGGGGAGAGGGGCCGGACCGGGACCCGCGCCGGTTACTCCCCGATGACCGCGTCCGCGAAGGCTTGCGTGCGCGGCAGGACCAGGTTCATGTCCGGGCTGCGGTCGAGCTGGACGTCGGCCTGCCCGGTCTGTGCCGCCAGCACGTGGCCGCCCACGGTGCGGTCGGCCGAGAGGAAATGCAGGTGCCAGACCGGGGCGTTGATCGTGCCCATCCAGGCCGGGAACCAGAAGCCGACCATGGTTCCCGCGATGTCCTGGTGCTGCCAGGTGTTCTGGCTGGCCAGCGCCTCGATCAGCCCGACATAGGGTTTCTCCTGGCGCGCGGGCGCGCGGATCGTCAGTTCGGCGAACACGCCGTCGATGCGGATCGCCACCGGCGTGTTGCGGTCGACGAGCCGGCTGTCGAGCAGGGCCGAGAGTCCGGGCAGGTCGAGGCCGCCTTCCAGGGTGAATGCGGCATCGGCGGCAAAGGGTGTCACCGCGGCAAAGGGCGTCAGTTCCTCGGGCCCCACCGCGTGCACGGTGCCGTCGTGGGTGATGCGCCAGAAGGCGCCGTCGAAGGCGACCATCTCGCCGTCCAGCGCGTTGAAGGTGCCGAGGCCCAGGTCGCCGTGCCGGGCCAGTTCGCCGAAGCTCATCTGCCCGTCGAACACCCCCGCGCTCAGCGCGTCCAGCGTCGAATACTGGAAGATCGTGTCGTCGCCGGCCCGGGCGTTGGTGCCCCAGGCCAGGATCAGGACCGTCGCGGCGGCTGCCAGTCTGTGCATCTCTGTTCTCCCCTGCCGGGCGAGTCTGGCCCCTTGGCAGGCCGCGCGCAATGCGTGACGCCCGGCGCGCGAACCGCTAAGAGGCGGGCCGACCCACCCCGGGACCCTGCCCATGCTTCGGCGGCTCTACGACTGGACCCTGCGCCTTGCCGGCCACCGCCATGCGGTGTGGTGGCTGTTCGTGCTCGCCGTCGCGGAGGCCTCCTTCTTTCCGATCCCGATCGAGGCGCTGCTGCTGCCCATGATGTTTGCCGCGCCGCGCCGCTGCTGGTCGCTCGCCGTGGTCGCGACCCTGGGGTCGGTGCTGGGCGGGGCCGCCGGTTACGCTATCGGCGCGGTCTTCTTCGATTCCATCGGCGCGCCGCTGCTGGGCCATTTCGCCGGGGTCGATCCGGCATCCTTCGGCGCGGGCGAGGACAGCCGACTCTTCTTTGCCACGGTGGTCACACCCATCGCCGGCTTCTTCGGCGTCTCGCTGGCTTACGAGGCCTACATGGCCGATGCCGGGATGATCGGCGCGCTGATCGTTCTCGCCGGCGGCTTCACGCCGCTGCCCTTCAAGGTGGTGACGATCGCTGCCGGTTTCGCCCAGCTCGACTTCGGCGTTTTCCTGCTGGCCTGCCTGGCCTCGCGCGGCCTGCGTTTTGCCATCGAGGCCGGGCTCCTGGCCTGGTTCGGCCCGCCGATCCGGCAGTTCATCGAGCGCCGCCTGGCCCTGGCCGCGGCCCTTTCCTTTTTGGCGCTCGTCGCCCTGGTCGCGGTGGTGAAATGGCTCTGGTAGCCCGCCGCCCGAGCGCCCACATGGAGAGGCGATGACCACCTCTGCCCCCACCGCGGCGCGTGCCCGCCGGATCGCCCTGCTGCTGGCCGCGGCGAGTGCGGCGATGCTGGGCGGCGCCTTCTGGTTCCAGTATGGCGAGGGGCTCGAACCCTGTCCGCTGTGTATGGCCCAGCGCTGGGCCCATGCCGCCTCCCTGGGCATCGGCCTGATCGCCGCCCTGGTCGCCACGCGGGCCAGCGCGCCCTGGCTGCTCGCCCTGCTGGGTCTGGCCTTCCTTGCCGGTGCCGGCATCGCGGGGTATCACGTCGGGGTCGAGCAGCACTGGTTCGCCAGCGCCTTCTGCGGTTCGGGCGATGCCGTGGCCGCCACGGTCGAGGATCTCAAGGCCCTGCTCTGGGAGACCGAGGTCTCCCGTTGCGACGAGATCGCCTGGTCGCTGCTGGGGATTTCCATGGCGGGCTGGAACATGATCGTCTCGGTATTCCTGGCGCTCGTCGCCTTTGTCGCCGCCCGCCGCGTCGCCGCAAGGAGCAAGCCATGAGCAGACCGCACCGCACCGGAGAGGACATGCTGCCCGGCGACGGCAGCCCCCGGGAGCGCGTCCACGCCATGATCCGCGTCGACCATGCCGGCGAATACGGTGCCCGGCGCATCTACGAGGGCCAGCTTGCCGTGCTCGGCGCCACTGCCTCCGGCCCGGCGATCCGCCACATGCACCAGCAGGAACTGCGCCATCTCGCCCGTTTCGACGAGCTGGTGGTCGCCCGCCGCGTGCGCCCCACGGTGCTGTCGCCGGTCTGGCATGCCGCCGGGTTTGCCCTGGGTGTCGGCAGCGCCCTGCTCGGGCCGCAGGCAGCCATGGCCTGCACCGAGGCGGTCGAGAGCGTGATCGACGAACACTACGCCGCCCAGGCGCAAGCCCTGGGCGAGGACGAGGCCGAGCTGCGCGCCACCATCGAGGAGTTCCGTGCCGAGGAGGTCCAGCACCGCGACACCGCGGTCGATCTCGGCGCCCGCGAGGCGCCCGGCTACGAGGTGCTCTCCGGCGCGATCAGGGCCGGCACGCGCCTGGCCATCTGGCTTTCGAGCAGGGTCTGACCATGACCGGCACGGCAGGTTCGATCAGCGCGCCCGAACTCTCCCGCGCCCAGCGCCACCGGCGCCTCACCCTCGCCCTGATCGTTGCTGCCGCGGCCTTCCTGGCCCTGTTCAGCGGTTCGCTCTGGACCGCCGGCAGTACCGGGCACGAGATCGTCGAGTTCTCCGGCCTGGGCCTCATCGTGCCCGCCATCGTCGGGCGCACCTGGTGCACGATCTACATCGGCGGGCGCAAGAAACACGTCCTGGTCGCCGACGGGCCCTATTCGCTCTGCCGCAATCCCCTCTACGTCTTCTCGATCCTCGGCGTCACCGGCATCGGCCTGGCGACCGGCAGCATCCTGGTCGGCCTCGGCCTGGGCCTGGCCTTCTGGGTCGTCTTCGACCGCATCGTGCGGCGCGAGGAGGTTTATCTGCTTGAGCACCACGGCGCAGCCTTTGCCGCCTATTGTGCCGCCGTGCCGCGCTGGCGCCCCAACTTCGCCGGCTGGCGCGATGCCCCAAGCGTCGAGGCCCAGCCTGAGCGTATCGTCGTCACCTTCCGCGAGGCATCGCTGATGCTGATCGCCCTGCCCCTGCTCGAACTGGTCGAGTGGGCCCAGGGCAGCGGCTGGCTCCCCGTCCTGTTCCACCTGCCCTGAGGCGGTCCCCGCCGCGCGCCGCAACGGGATGGCATGGTCGCTGCCGGGCCGTTCCATGGCAGGATCGAATTGGATAGGATCGGTGTTGCTGGCCACGCTTGCCTGGCGTGCCGTCTGGTTCGCGGCAAGGGGGGAGGGAGCATGACGTACAGGATCACCGGCGACGACCTGCCGACCGGCGCCATCGGGACCGGGACGCGCCCTGCCATCCGGCTCCCGGCACGGTGGTGACGGCGATGTCGGTCCACGACTAGGTCGCGCGCTGGGGCATCCACCCCGACATGGTGCCCATGATGGAGCAACTCGCCAGTGTGCTGGCATCGGCCACCATCGAGGAAGAGCGCGCCACCTGGACCGCGTTCTGCCGCAGCACCAACCGGCCCCGGCCCGCGGGCATGAGTGTCGAGGACCGCACGGTGCCGACCGCGGTCTGGGACATCCCGGTGCGTCTCTACCGTCCGGCGGGGGTCGCTCCGGGCGGGCCGGCGATCCTCTATATCCACGGCGGCGGTTTCATGGTCGGCGACCTCGACACCAACGACACGCTGGCCTGGGGTCTGGCCGCCGAGACCGGCACGGTCGTCGTCAGCACGCACTACCGCCTGGCGCCGGAAAACCCGTTCCCCGCCGCCCACGACGATTGTTACGCCGTGCTCTGCCACATCGCGCAGAACGCCGGTGAGCTCGGCATCGACGCTGCGCGTCTGGCGATCTGCGGCGACAGCGCCGGCGGCAACCTCGCGGCCACCGTGGCGCTCGCCGCACTCGACCGGGGTGGGCCGAAGCTCGTCGCCCAGGCGCTGCTCTATCCCGGCTTCCGCACCGACGGCACGCTGCCGAGCTTTTCGACCTATGGCGAGGCGCCGCTGCAGAGCGCGGCCGCGACGCGCAAGTACCGCAAGGCCTACATGCCCGATCCGGCGACGCACACGAATCCCTATGCCTGCCCGCTCATGGCTACCGACTACGCCAACCTGCCGCCCGCCCTGGTCCACGTTGCAGCGATCGACGCCGCGCGCGACGAGGGAAAGCTCTATGCCGAACGTATGGCCGGGGCCGGCGTCGAGGTCGTCTACCGCGTCGCCGAGGGCATGATCCACAGCTTCATGCGCGCGCGCTTCGACGGCCCGGCCGCCGCCGCCGAGTTCCGCGCCGTGACGGATTTCCTAAGGCGCCACCTGTTCGCCGAAGCATAAAACCGATCTATTCCGCCACCTGGTGCACGGTCATCTGCGGGAAGGGGATCTCGATGCCGCCCGCGTCGAGCGCTTCCTTGAAGTGTTTGTTGAGATCGGTCTTGAGCGCCCACAGGTCGCCGGCTGCGCACCACAGGCGCACCGTGATGTCGACGCTGCTGGCCCCGAGGTTGGTGACGAACATCGCCGGCGCCGGGTCGGCCAGCACGCGGCTGTCGGCCTCGAAGATCTTGTGGAAGATCGCCATCGCCTCGTCGATCGAGGCGCCGTAGGCGATGCCCATGACGATGTCGATGCGCCGCGTCGGGTATTCGCTGTAGTTGGTGATGTTGGAGCCCCAGATCGCGCTGTTGGGCACGATCACCTTGAGGTTGTCGAGGGTCGCCAGCCCGGTGACGAACAGGTTGATCTCCTTGACCGTGCCCATTGTGCCGCCGGCCTCGACGAACTGGCCGACCGAGGGCGGCCGGAACAGCAGCAGCATGACCCCGGCCGCGACGTTCGACAGCGTGCCCTGCAGCGCCAGGCCGATCGCCAGGCCGGCCGCGCCCAGCACGGCGATCAGGCTGGCGGTCTGCACGCCGAACTGGTTGAGCACGGCGATGATCGTCATGACCAGAACCAGGTACTTCACCAGGTTGGCAAAGAAGCTGCGCAGTGTCTCGTCGACCCGGCGCAGCCGCGACAGGGCCGATGCCGTCGCCCGTTTGGCCCAGCCCGAAAGTCACAGGCCCACGATCAGCATCACGATCGCGCCCAGCACCTCCAGCCCGTAGGAGGTCACCAGGGCGGCAAGTTCGACGTAGACTTCCGTCAGCGCGTTCTCGACGTCGGTCTGGTTCATGGGGGTTCTCTCCTGTCGCAGGGTGTCACGCGCCGCCCCGGCAGGAGGCCGGCGCATCTCGGGGCCCCCGAAATAGAGAATGCGGCTGCGCTTGACCAGACCGGCCGGCGAGGACGCCAACGATCTTTTCCCCTCTCCCCTCGTGGGAGAGGGTTGCGCAGCCTTGGCGCATGCGAAGCAGGCGCCTAGGCGTAGCTGGGTGAGGGGGCAGCAACGGCGAGGGCGGCCGCATCGGCTCTTTTCCGCGCTCCCGCGCGTAGAACCCCTCACCCCAACCCTCTCCCACAAGGGGAGAGGGGAAGATGACTTGTCCGGGCAGCGCGGGTTCAGGCGGGCTGCAGGACGGTGTAGTACCAGCCCAGCCAGCCCATCTCCCCGAAGCGGCGCTGCATCTCCAGGCGGAAACAGGCGGCCTCGACCGGTTCGGCGCCGACGCGGGCGGAAAAGGCCTGCCGGTTGGCGAGCATGCTGGCGGTGACGCGGGCGAAGGTCGGCTCGACGAACTCCGAGAGCACGGCGCGTTTCCCGACCCGGTAGCCCAGCTCGGCGACCAGCGCGTCGTAACGCGCCACGGACCAGTAGTGATGGGCACCGACCCGGTTGGCCAGATCCTCGCGTTCGGCCGGCGGCGTCGCCTCGTCCATGGTCAGGTCGGAGACGATCAGGCGGCCGCCGGGCTTGAGCACGCGGGCGCCTTCCTCGAGCACGCGTTTCTTGTCGTCGGTGTAGAGCAGCGCCTCGACGTTCCAGCAGGCATCGGCCCAGCCGTCGCCATAGGGCAGGTCGTGGTAGTCGGCCTCGCGCGTCACGATGGCTTCGGCCAGGCCGGCATCGCGGTTCAGCGCATCGGCGGTGGCGACCTGTTCCGGCGAGATGTTGGAGGCCTCGACCCGCGCGCCGCGGCGGGCGAGGTAACGCGAACTGCCGCCGATGCCGCAGGCGACCTCGCAGACCACCGCGCCGGCTCCGATGCCGGCATCGTCGGCCATCATGGCGCAGGCCCGTTCGGTCGCCGGCGCCAGCGCCTCCCCGGGCGATTCGAAGACGCCCATGTGGAGGTGCTCGCCCCAGCACGAGGTGAGCAGGGCAAACATGGGGCTGCCATACTTGGCACGAATCTCGTCGGCGCCGGTTTCAGCCATATTTCCTCTCCCGGGCGTTGAGCCCAGCCCTATGCCGCGGGCCGGTGGTGTTCCAACCAGTGGCGGGCGATGTCGAGGCGGCGGGCGATCCAGACGTCGTCGAAGCCGGCGGCATAGTCGAGGAAACGCGCCAGGCCTGCGGCGCGCGCCGGGTGGCCGACGAGGCGGCAGTGCAGGCCGACCGACATCATCTTCGGGCTCGTCTCGCCCTCCTCGCGCAGCAGGTCGAAGGCGTCCTTCAGGAAGGCGAAGAACTGATCGCCCGTGGCGATGCCGCCGCGGGCGAACTGGCCGTCGTTGTTGGTCAGGGAATAGGGGATGACGAGGTGGTGGCCGCCGCTGCCGTTGCCGACCCAGTAGGGCAGCTCGTCGTTGTAGGTATCGGAGTCGTAGAGGAAGCCGCCCTCCTCGAGCAGCAGGCGGCGGGTGTTGTCGCTGGGGCCGTAGCGGCAGTACCAGCCGAGCGGGCGCTGCCCCAGCGTGGTCGTCAGCGAGGCGATGGCGTCGGCGATGTGGGCCCGCTCCTCGTCCTCGGAAAGGCGGTAGTGTTCGACCCAGCGCCAGCCGTGGCAGAGGAAGTCGAAGCCGGCCTCGCGGATCGCCGCGGCGGCCTCCGGGTTGCGCTCCAGGGCGACGGCGCAGGCAAAGATCGTCGGGCTGATGCCGCGCTGGGTGAACAGGCGGTAGAGCCGCCACCAGCCGACCCGGCTGCCGTATTCGAACATCGAGCGGGCGCCATGGTCGGCGACGCCGTCGGGCACGATGCGCGAGGAGACCTCGGTCAGCGTCACCTCGTCGTCGGCATCGCCGTTGGAGATGGCAAGCTCGCTGCCCTCCTCGTAGTTGATGACGAAGTTGAGGGCGAGCCGCGCGCCGCCCGGCCAGCGCGGATCGGGCGGGGTGCGCCCGTAGCCGATGAAATCGCGTCCGTCCGCCTGTCCCTGCCCCACGTCCGATCCTCCCCGATGCAACGCATGCCGCCGACCATGTGTTTCATGGGGGCGATCCATTCACCACGCTAAGGGAGAATGCCATGGCCAAGAAGGAAATCGATCCGGTCGAGGGCCGCCAGGGCGTGACCGGCCACAACGTGCGCTACGTGCTGGTGCTCTCGACCATCGGCGTCGTCATCGCCTTTGCCGTGATCTACGTCGCCTTCCTGTGATTCCCTGGGCGGCTCAGGCCGCCATCCAGCCGCCGTCGACCAGCAGGTTGTGGCCGGTGATGTAGCTTGCCTCGTCGCTGGCGAGGAACACCGCGGCGCCGGCGATGTCGCCGGGACGGCCCAGGCGCGGCCAGGGCGTGCGCGCCCGCGAAACCGCCAGCGCAGCCTCGTCGCAATCCGAAGCCGAATTGCCGGTGACGATCTTGCCCGGCGCGATGGCGTTGCAGACGATGCCGTGGGCGGCGTAGTCGGTCGCGATCTGGCGCGTCATGTAGACGACCGCGGCCTTGCCCGTGCCGTAGGCGATGTCGCCGGGGCAGGCGACCATGCCGTGCTGGGAGGAGATGTTGAGGATGCGCCCCCTCGCCTCGCCGCGCGGCTCCTGTTCGAGCATGACACGCACCGCGGCGCGGCAGCCCAAGAAGACGCCGGTGGCGTTGACCGCCATGACGCGGTTCCAGGCCTCCTCCGTGGTGTCGAGCAGGGAGGTGCCGGCAAAGGTGGCGGCATTGTTGACCATCACGTCGAGGCGGCCCCAGGCGGCAACGGCACGGGCCACGACGGCCTCGACATCGGCGGACGCGGCGACGTCGCAGGCCTCGAACAGGGCGGTGCCGCCCGCGGCGGCGATCGCCGCGTGGGTCGGCGCGCCGCCTTCGAGAGGATCGGCGCGCAGGTCGGCGACGAGCACCCGCGCGCCCTCCTGCGCGAAGGCCAGCGCCATGGCGCGCCCGATGCCCGAGGCGCCGCCGGTGACGACGATGGAGCGATCCTGCAGCCGCATGATGTGCCTCCCCGAGAGGCGGCCAGTGAACCCCGCGCGCACCGGGGCCGCAAGCCGCGCCTGCCGGATGGAGGCGATCGTGCCGCTGCGTGACCGTTTCCCGGCAGCCGTCTTGACCGCCAACCGCGCCGCCCCCATGTTCGCGCCGCGGTGCCCCAGTGGCGGAACTGGTAGACGCGGCAGACTCAAAATCTGTTTCCCGTGAGGGAGTGGGGGTTCGATTCCCTCCTGGGGCACCAAACCTCCCTCCGATCACGTCCAAGATAGTCCGAAAATTGGCTAAATACCTTATGATCACAGCGCGATGCCGTCCGTGATCGTCCGATGACGTTTGTTGGTATCCGAGCCGATTGTTGGTATCCTTGTTGGCACCGCTGCTTGCCAATGTACTTGGATACCAACATGCCACTGACTGACACCCGAATCCGCAACGCCAAGCCGCAGGGCCGCCCCGTCAAGCTCTCCGACGGCGGCGGATTGCACCTTCTGATCGCACCGCAGGGCTCGAAGTTGTGGCGGCTCGCCTATCGCTACGCTGGCAAGCAGAAAACGCTGGCGGTGGGCATCTATCCGGCCGTGTCGCTAGAAAAGGCGCGCGCATCGAGAGCCGACACCAAGAGGCTGTTGGCCGATGGCATTGACCCCAGCGAAGCCAAGAAGGCCGACGCACGCCGGCAGTTGATGGCCGCAGCGAACACATTTCAGGCCGTTGCCGAAGAATGGGTCGAGAAGTCGCGGCGAGAAGGCCGGGCGGCAACCACGCTGACCAAGGTCGAATGGCTATTGGACTTTGCCTATCCGGCAATCGGGCGCCGGCCTGTTGCTGAAATCTCATCCGTTGAGGTCCTGGAGGTTCTGCGGAAGATAGAGGCCAAGGGTAACTATGAGACCGCCCGCCGGCTTCGTGGCACCGCTGGAAGCGTCTTCCGCTACGCTATCGCAACGGCGCGCGCGGAAAACGACCCCACTGTCGCACTGCGCGGCGCTCTCGTGGCGCCGACCGTAACGCATCGCCCCACCTTGCTTGACCCTAAAGCCATCGGAGCCCTGTTGCGCGCCATCGATGGCTTCCAAGGCCAGCCGACGACCCGAGCCGCCTTGCAGTTGATGGCCGTGCTGTTTCCGCGCCCCGGCGAGCTGCGCGCAGCCGAATGGTGCGAGTTCGATCTCGAAAGCGCCGTGTGGACGATCCCGGCCGAGCGGCCAAAGATGCGGCGCGCTCATCGCGTTCCCCTTCCGGCTCAGGCTGTTTCGATCCTGCGCGCGCTCAAGCAACTGACAGGGCGCGGCGCGCTGGTGTTCCCATCAATCCGATCCGTGCTGCGCCCAATGTCGGAGAACACCTTGAACGCTGCATTGCGCCGCATGGGCTACAGCAAGGACGAAATGACGGCCCACGGCTTTCGCGCCACGGCTTCGACACTTCTCAACGAATCTGGGCGCTGGGCACCCGATGTGATCGAACGGCAGCTTGGTCATCAAGACACGAACGAAGTACGGCGCGCCTATGCGCGTGGTGACCACTGGGATGAACGAGTGAGAATGCTTGACTGGTGGGCGCACCACCTAGATGGCATCAAATCCGAGGGTGCCGTCGTGGCCATACACGCAAGGCGCATTGGCTGAGCTTGCCCTATCCGATCTGGACGTTATCGTTCGCAGTTGCATTTATTGCGGGCGCGATGCCGGTGTCGTGACCTTGATCCTCCCCCACTGAATTGGTCCATCCTGAAGTTTTGGAAGGAGGGCCAGAAATGGCGATGAAGCGA
>JAQCLG010000139.1 GCA_027592745.1 Pseudomonadota bacterium
AAACTCGCCTCCATCCGTCTCATGATCAGAAAACTCTGCAATCCCTCATGAAGTCTCCGGACAGACTCTCACATGCCGAAGGCGCGGTACGCCACGCGGTCGCCCGGCGCGATGCCCAGTGCCGCCGCGGCCCCGGCGTTGAGTTCCAGCACCGCCTTCGCCGGCGCGCCCGAGGGGATCGGAGCCTCGCTCAGCGGCTCTGTATCGGCGGCGATCGAGACAATCCGCCCGGTCCTGTCGAGGAACAGGATGTCGAGCGGCAGATAGGTGTTCTTCATCCAGAAGGCGCGCGGTGCCTCGCGGTCGAACAGGAACAGCATGCCGGCGTCGGGCGCCATGGCCTCGCGGAACATCAGGCCCCGGGCCCGCTGCTCGGGGGTCAGCGCCAGTTCCACCGAAAACGGCAGGATACGCCCGTCGCCGGTCTCGATGGCCAGATAATCGGTCGCGAAGGTAAACTCCCCGGCACGAGCAGGGACGACCGCCGATGACGCCGCCGTTAACAGCACCAGCAGCAGCATGAACCAGCGCAGCGGTCTCACCATCAATGCGGCCTTCGTGCTCGGTGTTCTGGGCGCCCTGCTCGTGATAGCCGGCGCCGCCCTGCCCCAGCTCAGCATCCCCGGACATGCGCCCGGCCCGCTGGTCGATCCCATGGCGCTGCTCGACGATCCCATGGCGGGCCTGCGCGATGCCGGCACGGCGGTGGTGGTCTTTGCTCTCTTTGCCATCGGGTTCTGCATGGTCGGGCGCTACTACTGGCTGATCTTCTGCGCGCTCATGATCGTCCTGTTCCTGGCGGTGGCCCTGACGCGCCAGCTCACCGACATGCTCGGCCTCACCATTCCGCAGATCGTCGACATGTACAACGGCGTCCTGCCGCCCGACATCGACGCCAGCGCCCTGCTCGAGAAACTCCCCGTGCTGCAGGCCACGACCTACGACCAGGGCCTGCTGGTGCTCGGCATCGGCCTCATGATGATCGAACTCGCGCCCTGGCTGCGGCGCTTCCGCACCGGCGGGGGCTGGCAGACCGTCGCGTCCCTGCGCAAGGAGCCCAAGGCGGTCGGGCCCGCCGCCTATCCGGCCGTCGCAGCCGCCCCACTACCCGCACCCCAACCTGCTTCGCCGATACGGCCCGACCTCCTGCTCGACGACCTCTACATCTTTGCCGACGGTCTCGATCAGCCGCTCTCCTTTGCCCTGCTCGACCCCGCCGGCATGGTCAGCCGGCACCGCATGGTCATGGAGGCGGCGGGTTACCTGGGCGATGCCTACTACCTGCGCTGCCGCGATGCAAAGGCCGGCAACCGCCGCGATGTCCCGGCCCACCTGATGAGCGAGATCGTCGACGAGAGGTCCGGCGCGCCGGTCGACACCGACGACATGCTCGACGACCTTGCCCGCGTCGCCTACGAGGCGGTATCGGGCGAACTCGAAGCCGACGATTCCCACGACGAGGATCGGGCACCCGACACGGCCCCTGCCGATGACCGGGAGCCGGTCTTCTCGGTGACAGCGCGATCGCATGCACGGCCGGTGCCGGAGGGGACCGGTTGATCTTGGCCTTGGCAACCGGCTTGGGCATACTCTGGCGCGCCTGGCCGCCGGCCGCGCCCGCCTCCCGGTGCGGGTTGCCACGGTCGCGCGATCACCAGATGGAGGCATGATGTTTTCGCCGCGAACCCTCAGCCTGTTCGCCGTGCTCTACGGTACCTGGCTGCTGCTCTCGGGCATCTGGGAACCGTTCCTGATGATCTCCGGGGCGGTCGCGTGCCTGCTTGTGGTCGTCATCGCCCACCGCATGGACGTGATCGACGGCGAGGGCCATCCGATCGGGCTGACCTGGCGCGCCCTGCTCTACTATCCTTGGCTGTTCTGGCAGATCGTCCTTTCCAACATCCAGGTCCTGCGCCTGGTGCTGCATCCGCGCCTGCCGATCTCCCCCGTCTCCGGCTGGGTCGCGGCGGGCCAGCGCTCCAGCGTCGGCCTGGTCACCTTCGCCAATTCGATCACCCTGACGCCGGGCACCATGGCCCTGACCGTGATGGAGGACCGCATCCACGTCCATGCACTCACCCAGGGCGGGTTCGACGATCTGGTGGCCGGCGAGATGAACCGTAGGGTCTGCCAGATGGAAGGAACCGGCTCATGATGCTGCTGGCCTGCCTGCTGGTCGTCCTGGGCATGGCGCTGACCCTGATCCGTGCCGTGCGCGGCCCCACGGTCTATGACCGCATCCTGGCCGTGAACGTCTATGGCACCATGACGGTGATGCTGATCGCCCTGCTGGGTTTCCTCGCCGGGCGGCCCGACTTCCTGGACCTTGCGCTGGTCTACGCCCTGCTCAACTTCGTGGGCACCCTGGCGGCGCTGAAGTTCTTCAAGCACGGCCACCTGGGCGAGGAACGGTGAATCTCGCCATCGATATCGCCAGCTGGCTGCTGCTGGCCGCCGGCGGGAGCCTGATGGTCGTCAGCGGCCTGGGCTTGGTGCGCCTGCCCAATGTCTTTGCACGGCTCCACGCCGCCGGCCTTGCCGACACCGGAGGCAGCGCCCTGTTGCTCCTGGGCATGGCCCTGCAGGCCGGGTGGAGCCTGGTCACCGTCAAGCTGGTGCTGATCGGAATCTTCCTCTTCTTCACCGCCCCCACGGCAGGCCACGCCCTGGCCCACGCCGCGCTGCTGGGCGGCATTTCGCCCGACGACAAGGGCGAGTCCGAGGACGACGACGAGGACGACAGTCCTGACGGCCGGGGGGGCTGAGGCACCGTGGAACCGATCCTCGACCTCCTCCTTCTTCTGCTCGTCGTTGCCATGGCGGTCGCCATCGCGCGGCTGACCAACCTCATCGCCGTGGCAATCCTCACCGGCGTCTACAGCCTGGTGCTGGCCGCCCTCTATGTGCTGCTCGATGCCGTCGACGTCGCCTTCACCGAGGCGGCCGTCGGCGCCGGCATCACGCTGACCCTGATGCTGGCCGCGATCTCGCTTTCGGCCCGGCGCGAGCGGGTCCGCCGCCGGCCCTGGCGCAATGCCGTCGCCACGCTCACCTGCCTCGTCATTGCCGCGGGCATGGTCTACGCCTCGCTCGACATGCCTCATTTCGGCGATCCCTCGGCACCGATCCACAACCACGTCGCGCCGCGCTACATCGAGGACTCGCCGACCGAGATCGGCATTCCCAACATGGTCACCTCGATCCTTGCGAGCTACCGCGGCTACGACACCTTGGGCGAGACCACGGTGATCTTCACCGCGGGCATTGCCGTGCTCGCGCTCCTCTGGCGCTGGCGCAGGGCCGAGACATGAACGAACATCTCATCGTCCGTGTCGTCACCAAGCTGCTGGTGCCCTTCGTCCTGCTGTTTGGCATCTACGTGCAGATGCACGGCGACTTCGGGCCGGGCGGCGGCTTCCAGGCCGGCGTCATCTTCGCCACCGGTTTCATCATCTATGGCCTGGTCTTCGGCATCGACCGCCTGGTCGCGGCCCTGCCGCTGAGCGTCCTGCGCTTCGGCGTGTCGGGGGGACTGCTGCTCTACGCCGGCGTCGGCGTCGCCAGCCTGCTGTCGGGCGGCACCTTCCTCGACTACTCCGCGCTCGATCACCACGATCCTGTCCACGGCCAGCATCTGGGCATCGTGCTGATCGAACTGGGTGTCGGCATCACCGTGGCTTCGGTCATGACCGTCATCTACATCACCTTCGCCGAGCGGTGGCACCGGTGAGCGAGGCCATCACCTTCGTCATGGCCCACGCCAACACCTGGGCCGCCACCGCCCTGATCTGCATCGGCCTGTGGGTCGTGATGGTGCGCGGCAACCTGTTCAAGAAGGTCATCGGCCTCAACATCTTCCAGACCGGCGTCTTCCTGTTCTACATCTCCATGGGCTACATCAGGGGCGGCACGGCACCGATCGTGGTCGACCGGCCCGATGCCGTCTATGCCAACCCCCTGCCCCATGTCCTGATCCTGACGGCCATCGTCGTCTCGGTCGCCACCACCTCCCTGGCGCTCGCCCTGATCGTGCGTATCCGCGAAAGCTACGGCACGACCGAGGAAGACGACGTCAACGCCAGCGACGAGCCCTGAGGCATGGACCTCCTTGCCCATCTCCCGGCCCTGCAGGTCGTGGTTCCCCTGATCGGCGCGCCGATCTGCGCGCTGCTCACCGCGCCGCGCCTCTCCCAGGCGTTCGCCGTGCTGGTCAGCCTGGTCACCTTCGCCATCTCGCTCATCCTGCTCAACCAGGTGCTGGCCGACGGCGTGATCGTCTACGGCATGGGCGGCTGGCAGGCTCCCTGGGGCATCGTTTATGTCGTCGATCCCCTCTCGGCCCTGCTGCTCTGCCTGATCTCGGGCATGGCGGCGATCGTGATGCCGGCGGTGCGCCTGGGCATCGGCGCGGAAACCACCGAACGCTCGCGCCGCCTGTTCCTCTCGCTGGCACTGCTCGCGCTCACCGGCATGCTCGGCATCGTCATCACGGGCGATGCCTTCAACCTCTATGTCTTCCTGGAGATTTCCTCGCTCTCCAGCTACGCCCTGGTCGCCACCGGCACCGACCGGCGCGCCGTGGCCGCGGCCTTCAACTACCTGGTCCAGGGCACGATCGGCGCGACCTTCATCCTGATCGGCATCGGCCTGCTCTACATGATGACCGGCACGCTCAACATGGCCGACCTGGGCGAGCGCATCGGCGACCTGCGCGATACCGCGCCGGTCCAGGCGGCGCTGGCCTTCATCCTGATCGGCGCGGCGGTCAAGGCCGCGCTGTTTCCGACCCACGCCTGGATGCCCAACGCCTACACCTACGCACCCTCCATGGTCTCGGCCTTCTTCGGTGCGACGGCGACCAAGGTCGGCGCCTACATCATGATCCGCTTCATCTTCACGGTGTTCGGCGCCGAGTGGGTCTTCGGCACCATGATGGTCGGCTGGATCCTGGTGCCGCTGGGCATCGCGGCAGCCTTCGTCGGTTCGCTGGTGGCGATCTGGCAGACCGATCTCAAGCGCATGCTGGCCTACTCCAGTGTCGCCCAGGTCGGCTACATCTCCGCGGCGATCGGCCTTGGCAACCATGACGGCCTGATCGCGGCCATCGTCCACGTCTTCAACCATGGCCTGATGAAGGGCGCGCTCTTCATGGTCATGGCCTGCGTCATCCTGCGCCTGGGGCGCGCCGACATCTCCAGTTTCCGGGGCCTGGGCCGCCGCATGCCGGTGACCATGGCCTGTTTCGTCGTCGCGGGCCTTTCCATGATCGGGGTGCCGCTCACCGTGGGCTTTGTCAGCAAGTGGTATCTCGTGCTGGGCGCCATCGAGGCGGGCATGTGGCCGGTCGCCGTGCTCGTGCTCATGAGCTCGCTGCTGGCCATCGTCTACATCTGGCGCGTCGTCGAGGTCGCCTATTTCGCACCGCCCCCCGATGCCGCGCGGGTCCGCGAGGCCCCGGCCCTGCTGCTCGTGCCCACGCTGATGCTCACCGTGCTCTGCGTCGCCTTCGGTATTGCCACCGACACCACGGTCGGCGTCGCCAGCTACGCCATCGGCTTCCTGGTGGGCGAGCCATGAACGTGCCCCTGCCGCTTTCCTGGCTGCCGCTGATCGCCATCGCCGTGCCGCTTGCCTGCGTGCCGCTGATCCTGCTGGCCCGTCACTTTCCCGACGTGCGCGAAGGCATCACCCTGGCCGGCGCGGGCCTGCTCGTCGTCGTCGTCTGCCTGCTTGCCTATGGCCTGAGCCTGGGTTCCGTCGCCGAACTCGAGATCTACGGCCCCATCGCCGACCTGCCGCTGACCCTGCGCGTGGAACCCCTGGGCATGCTCTTTGCGCTGGTCGCGGGTTTCCTGTGGCTGGTCACCTCGATCTACGCCATCGGCTACATGCGCGCCCATCACGAGGGCAACCAGACGCGTTTCTACGTCTTCTTCGCCATCGCCATCGGCGCGACCATGGGTGTCGCCTTTGCCGGCGACCTGATCACCCTGTTCATCTTCTACGAGGTGCTGACGCTCTCGACCTTCCCGCTCGTCACCCACGCCCAGACCGATGCCGCGCGGCGCGCCGGGCGGATCTACCTGGGCATGCTGATGGGCAGCTCGATCGGTCTGTTCCTGGTCGCCATCGTCATCACCTATGTTGTTGCCGGCACCCTGGACTTCCGCCCCGGCGGCATCCTGAACGGCCGCATCCAGCCGGCGCTGGCCGGTCTGCTCCTGGCGCTCTACGTCTTCGGCATCGGCAAGGCCGCGGTCATGCCGATGCACCGCTGGCTGCCGGCCGCCATGGTGGCGCCCACGCCGGTCTCGGCCCTGCTCCACGCGGTTGCCGTCGTCAAGGCGGGCGCCTTCTCGGTGCTCAAGATCGCCACGATGATCTTCGGCTTCGACCTGGTCGGCAGCCTGACCGCCACCACCCTGCTGCAGGCCGTCGCGGCCTTCACGGTGATCGCTGCTTCCCTGGTCGCCCTGACCAAGGACAACCTGAAGGCTAGGCTCGCCTATTCGACGGTCAGCCAGCTTTCCTACATTGTGCTGGCCGCCCTGATCGCCGATCCCGCGGCCTTCCTGGGCGGCGGCTTTCACATCGCGACCCATGCCTTCGGCAAGATCACCCTGTTCTTCTGCGCCGGTGCCATCCTGGTTGCCGCCCACAAGACCGAGATCAGCCAGCTTGACGGCCTGGGCCGGGTCATGCCGCTGACCTTCGGCGCCTTCCTGGTCGGCAGCTTCAGCCTGATCGGTCTGCCGCCCTTCGGCGGCCTGTGGAGCAAGTGGATGATGATCGAAGGTGCGCTCGACACCCAGCAATGGATCCTGGTCGCCGTCTTTGCCACCAGCACCCTGCTCAACATCGCCTACCTGCTGCCCATCCCGTTCCGCGCCTTCTTCCGGCCGCTGCCCGCCGGCGTGTCGCCGCGGCTGCAGGAGGCGCCCGCGGCCTGCCTGGCCGCCATGGCCGTCACCTCGGGCGGCTGTCTCGTGCTGTTCTTCATGCCCGACGCCATCGTCGCGCTGCTCGCCGGAGCCCTGCCATGAGCGAACCCGCCAGACCCGGCGAGAGGCGCAAGCGTTATCTCTTCGACGACGCCCGCAACGTGCGCCGCGTGCGCTGGGCGCTTTATGCCGCCTGCGCCCTGGTGCTGGGTGCCGACTTCATCGTGCACCGTCATGTCGAGCATCCCTGGGAAGGCACCTTCGGCTTTTATGCCCTGTTCGGCTTTGCCGCCTATGCCCTGCTGGTCCTGATCGCCGAGGGCCTGCGCCGTCTCGTGGCGCGCCGTCCGGACTACTACGATGATTAGCGTCGCGCCCTTCATCGTCTTCCTCGTCGGCGCCGTGCTCGCCACGTTCGCGCGCGGCCGGCTGCGCGACATCATCGTCATCGCCACGCCGGTGGTGGGTGCCATCAACCTGTGCGCGCTCGACGGCAGCGCTCCCATCGTGGTCAGCCTGTTCGGGCGCGAGCTGATCCTGGTTCAGGTCGACCGCCTGTCCATGCTCTTTGGCTGGCTGTTCCATCTCGCGACCTTCCTGGCGCTGATCTACGGCCTGCACCGCCCCAACAAGCTGGAGCAGGTCGTTTCCCTGGCTTATGCCGCCAGCACGATGGGCGCGATCTTCGCCGGCGATCTCCTGACCCTGTTCATGTTCTGGGAAGGTCTGGGACTCACCTCGGTCTTCCTCATCCTGGCGCGTCGCACCCGCAGCGCCGAAAAGGCCGCGGTCCGCTACCTGCTGCTCCAGATCGCCTCGGGTATGCTCCTGCTCTGCGGCATCGCCGCCCTGCTCGGCCAGGGCGGCAGCCTGGCGATGGCGCCGATGGAGCTCGAAGGCCTCGCCTCCTGGCTGATCTTCCTGGCGCTGGGGATCAAGGCCGGCTTCCCCCTGCTGCACAACTGGATCACCGACGCCTACCCCGAAGCGACCGAGACGGGGACGGTGCTGATGAGCGCGCTGACGACCAAGACCGCGATCTACTCCCTCGCGCGCCTGTTCCCCGGGACCGAAATCCTGATCTACATCGGCGCGACGATGACGGTCTTCCCGATCTTCTATGCGGTCATCGAGGACAACCTTCGGCGCGTCCTTGCCTACAGCCTGATCAACCAGCTCGGTTTCATGGTGACCGGCATCGGCATCGGCACCGAGCTGGCGATCAACGGCGCGGTCAGCCATGCCTTCGCCCATGTCATGTACAAATCGCTGTTGTTCATGTCGATGGGCGCGGTGCTGTTCCGCACGGGCAGGATCGGCGCCTCGGAACTGGGCGGTCTCTACAGGACGATGCCCAAAACCACGATCCTGTGCATCATCGGCGCGGCCTCCATCTCGGCCTTCCCGCTCTTCTCGGGTTTCGTCTCGAAATCCATGGTGATGGCGGCCGCGCTCGAGGAGGGGCACGACTGGGTCTGGCTCGCTCTGCTCTTTGCCTCGGCCGGCGTGCTCCACCATGCCGGCATCAAGATTCCGTTCTTTGCCTTCTTCGGCCATGACTCGGGCCTGCGGCCCAGGGAGGCGCCGCGGCCGATGCTGATCGCCATGACGGTTGCGGCCTTTGCCTGCATCTTCATCGGCGTCTTCCCCAGCGTGCTCTACGGCATGCTGCCCTACGAGGTGACCTACCAGCCCTACACCGTGGAGCATGTGGTGACGCAGCTCCAGTTGCTGCTGTTCGCTTCGCTCTGCTTCGTGGTGCTCCACTTGGCCCGGCTGGAACCGCCGGAACGGCCCGGCATCAACATCGATGTCGAGTGGTTCTACCGGCGCCTGTTGCCGCGCGGCGCCCTGAGGGTGCGCGACGAACTGGCCCGGGCACGGCTGGTCGGCGGCGCGGTCCTGGAGGAGTTCTGGAACAGCGGCATCGCCCTCGTCACGCACCTGCACGGTCCCCGTGGCGCGCTTGCCCGCAATCCCCTGGGCAGCTACGCGCTGATCGCACTTGTCGCCCTGTTTGCCGCGGTCCTCGTGTTCGAGCTTGTGCTCGGCAGCCGCTGAGCCAGCCGCGACCGATCCCGCGGCCCCGGCGTCAGTCCCCGGCGCCTTCGCCCAGGGCCATGCTGGCGTTGTAGTAACGGCGATCGCCGGTCACCTCCTCGCCTAGCCAATCGGGCGACTCGAAGGGTGTGTCCTGTGTCGGCAGTTCGATCTCGGCCATCACCAGGCCGTCATGGGCGCCGGCAAAGACGTCGATCTCCCAGGTGAGATCCCCGGCCGGCACGACATGGCGGCGCTTCTCGATGACCTCCCCGGTGCGCAGCGCGATCATCGCCTCGGCATCGACAAGCGGCACCGCGTATTCGAACTCCGAACGCTCGATGCCCGGCTCCGCGCTCTTGATCGTCAGCACGGCCTTGCTGTCGTCGCTGATGCGGATGCGGATGGCCGCGTGCGGCGTGCTCGCCAGATAGGCCTGCCGGATGGCGCGTTCCGACACGACCTGGGCGCGCCAGGCTCCTCCTGTCACCAGAAACTTCCGCTCGCGTTCCGTCGCCATGGCTTGTTCTCCCGGTTGCGCCGGCCGTCGGGCACGGCCATATCCTGCCAGAGTTGCGCCGGGGGAGCACCCACAGGTCGCTGTCGCGCCCCCGGCTTCGGCCCTAACCTGTTGAGATAGATCGGTTTCACGCATTGCGCCGGGGCGCTGGCAGTTTCACCTGCGTGCGATCCGATCTAGTGTGCGCCAATCGGGAACCCTGGAGTATCGCGGCATGAACTTCGCCGGCCAATACCGTATCGAGGCGCCGCGCGCCCTTGTCTGGGAAGCGCTCAACGACCCCGAGGTGCTGCGCCAGTCAATTCCGGGCTGTCAGGAAATCGAGAAGGAATCAGATACGGCGTTCACGGCCAAGGTGAAGGCCAGGCTCGGCCCGGTGTCGGCGGCCTTCAAGGGCCGCGTCGAACTGACCGACCTCGATCCGCCCAACGGCTACACTATCTCGGGCGAGGGCCAGGGCGGCGTCGCCGGCTTCGCCAAGGGCGGCGCCAGGGTCAGCCTCGAAGACACCGGCGACGGCGCCACCACCCTGAGTTACACCGCCGATGGCCAGGTCGGCGGCAAGCTCGCCCAGATCGGCGCCCGGCTGGTCGAAGGCAGCGCCAAAAAGATCGCCGACGATTTCTTTGGCACCTTCAACGAAATCGTTTCGTCACGCGCGGCGAGCCGGACCCCGGCCCCCGAGGCCGCCGCGGTCCCCGTC
>JAQCLG010000140.1 GCA_027592745.1 Pseudomonadota bacterium
CGCGCGCTGCCGGGCGGCAAGGGCCCCGACGGCCTCGTGCCGGTGGGCGGCGACATCCTGCCCGGCCTCGATCTGGGGCGCCTGTTCGGCGATGCCGCGCGCCCGCGCGCCTTGGCGATGGCGTTCGATGCCCGCGGCAGCCGCTGGGCGATCGCCTGCGACAGCATCAGCGAACGGCGCGGCCGCATCGAGGGTCGCCCGGCCACCCGCGACGGTCTGGCGATGCTGGGCCAGGCCCGCATCGCCGAGGGCCTGGTGCCCGTGCTCGACACCGACCGTTTCGTCCTGCCGGGGCAGGGGGCATGACCGCGCCCGCGATCCGCGTCGCGGTGGTCGACGATTCCGCTTTCATGCGCATTGCCCTGCGCCAGATGCTGGGCCGCATCGAAGGCGTCGAGATCGTCGCCGAAGGGCGCAACGGCAACGATGCCGTGGTGATCGCTGCCGAACACGCCCCCGACCTGATGACCCTGGATGTGCTGATGCCCGGCATGAACGGCATCGAGGCGCTCGCACGCATCATGGCCGATCACCCCTGCCCGGTGATCATGATCAGCACCGAGACCCTGGACGGGGCCGAGACCACGATGCGGGCACTCGATCTGGGTGCCGTCGATTTCATCGCCAAGACCACGGACCTGGCCAAGCTCGACATGGCCGCCATCGAACACAACCTGGAAGGCAAGGTGCGCTACTGGTCGCGCCAGGACCGCCGCAGCCTGCGCCGCGCCAAACCCGTCGAACGGCTGCTGACGCGCGAGCCGGTGGCGCCCGCGGGTATGCCCGACCTGCTGGTCGTGGCCGCCTCGACCGGCGGACCCCGCGCGGTGACCGAACTGGTCTGCGCCCTGCTCGAGACCTGCTGCCCCGTGCTTGTCGCCCAGCACATGCCCGCCGGGTTCACCGCCGATTTCGCCAGGCACCTGGCGGTGCGCAGCGGCAGGCACGTGGTCGAGGCCGGTGAAGGCCTTGTCCTTGGCCCGGGCCTGGTCGCGGTGATGCCCGGGGGCGCCAACAGCGAAGTCGCACGCGACGAAACCGGCCGCCTCGTCGTCCTGCCCTCGCCCGACGGTTCCGGCGCGGTACATCCCAGCGCCGATGTCCTGATGGCATCGGTGGCCGCTCTGGCCGGCCAGGCGGTCGGCGTCGTGCTGACCGGCATGGGCGACGACGGCGCGCAGGGTGCCGCGGCCTTTGCCCGTCACGGCTGGCCGGTCCTGGTGCAGGACCCGGCAAGCTGTGTCGTTGCGGGCATGCCCCAGGCGGTGATCGCCGGCGGATCGGCCAGCGAGGTGCTGACCCTGGCGGCCATGGCCCGCCGCCTGAACGGCTGGCTCGCCCGTGACATGGAAGGGGAGACGGCATGACCCTGCGCGTGCTGATCGTCGATGATTCCCTGCTGATGCGCACGGTGATCGCCGGCATCGTGGCGGCCGACGATGCCTTCGAGATCGTCGGCCAGGCCGTCGATGGCCTCGATGCGCTGGAGAAGGCCGCCGCGCTGCGCCCCGATGTCATCCTGCTCGACATCGAGATGCCGCGCCTGGACGGGCTGGGTGCGCTCAAGCAGCTCGGCCTGGTCTCGGTCGCCCGGGTGATCGTGGTTTCCTCGGCCGCCCAGCTCGGTTCGCCCCAGGCGGTCGAGGCCCGGCGCCTGGGCGCCGCCGACGTGATCTCCAAGCCTTCCGGCGCCCTCAGCCTCGACCTCGACGCGCGCCGCGGTCATGCCATCGTCCGGGCGATGCGCGCAGCCTGCGGCCTGGACCTCTGACGTGGCCGATCTGGCCGACACCCTCTGGCAGCAGTTCGGCACCGAGATCGGCGAACATCTCGACGGCATCGAACGCGCGCTGGCCGGCGGTGCGATCGACGCCGACGGCGTCGCCGGCCTGTTCCGCGCCTTCCACTCGATCAAGGGGCTTGCCGCGGTGATGGGCGTGCAGAGCCTGGAAATCATCGCCCACAGCGGCGAGAGCCTGCTGGCCGGGGTGCGCGACGGCCGCGTCGCCCTCGACGACGGGCTCCGCGCCCTGCTCGTCGATGTCGGAGACGGCATGCGGGTCCTCGGCGAGGCGGCGCTGGCGGCGCGGGGCGATGTCGCGCCCGACGGAGCGCTCGCCCGCCGCCTGGAGGATGCCGTCGGCGCCTTTCGTTCCGACGCCCGCACGGCGTCCGGGGACGGCGCCGATGCGCAGACGGACGGCGACCCGCGCATGGCGGCGCTGGGCAGCCGGCTTGCGGTCACCATGGACAACCTCGTGGACGCGCTGCGTCCCGGCGCCCCGGCCGATGCCCTGGGCCGCCTCGACGACACCCTGCTGGCGCTCGACGGCCAGGCCGGGGAACTCGGCTTTCTCGGCCTGCGCCGGCAGATTCGCCGGCTCAGCCGCGCCGTCCACCACGGCTGGCCCGATGTCGGCCTGCTGCACGACCTGGCCTTGGCCCTGGGCGTGCTCGAGGAGCTCTGCGGCCGCGATGTCGGCGGCCGTGCCCTGCTCGGTCACGTCGCCCAGAGCGGTGCCGGCGACCTGATCCGCAGTTGCGCCCGGGCGGGCGAAATGCTGCGCAGCGCCCTGCCCGGCCACGTCGAGGGCGCGGAGGTCGCCGACCTGCTGGAGGCCGCGGCCCTGCGCTGCGACCTGCTGGCGCTGGCGCGCAGCGGTGCCCTGCTGCGCCTGGCGATCGACCTGCTGCGCCGCGGCCGGCTTCCGGAGGAGGCCGGCACCACGCTGGGCGGCGTGCTCGACCGCGTCGTCGAACAGGCAGCCGCCAACCCGCCTGCCGATGTCCCGCCCGAGGCGGCCCGCCGCATGGAGGAGATGCTGCGCGCCCTGGTCGAGGGCCGCGGCGTCGAGGCGACCCTGGAGCGGGCCATGGCGCTGGGCGTGGCCGGCGTCCTGCTCGAACACCTCTCCGACGAGGCGCGCGAGCACCTTGGCCGGGTGATCGACGATCCCGGCCAGATCCTGATCGAGATCGACGGCGACCTCGAACGCGATGCCGCGCTGGCGGAGGCCTTCTCTGCCTGGGTCGCCGACAACGCCGATCCGGTGACGAGTGTCGTGGGCGAGGTCGACGGCATTACGCGCACGCGCCTGCTGCTTGCCACCCCCGCACGTCGTGCCGCGGTGCTTGCCGATCTGCGGGCGCTCGACCGGGGCGGCGATCGCCTGCGCGTGACCATCTGCGACGGTCAGGCGGATCGGCCCGGCGCGGGCGGCGCGCACCAGGTTGCCATCGAGGAGACCCTGCGCGTGCCCGCCCGCGTCATCGACGACATCCTGGAGCGCCTGGGCGACCTGATGCCGGTTGCCGCCGGCCTGGAGAACCTGGTCGCTTCGCCGGCACTGCTCTCCAGGGAGCGGGATGTCCTGCTGCAGGCCGCCGGAGATGGGCAGTCGCTGGTCCCGGTGGTCGACCGCGCCGACGAGCGCCACGATGCCCTGCGGCGCCTCAGCGACACCTTCGCGCGTGCGCTCAAGGGATTGCGCGATGCCGCCATGGAGCTGCGCATCGTGCCGGTCGACCTGCTGTTCAGCCGTTATCCCCGTCTGGTGCGCGAGATGGCCCGCGCCCAGGACAAGCAGATCGCGCTGCGCCTGGAGCCCAATGGTGCGCGCATCGACAAGGGCATGATCGAGCGCCTCGCCGATCCGCTGATGCACATGATCCGCAATGCCGTGGACCACGGCATCGAGCCGGCCGGCGAGCGCCAGGCCGCCGGCAAGCCCGGTCAGGCCAGCCTTGTGCTGCGCGCCGAGCAGCGCGGCGAACATGTCTCCATCGAGCTGTCCGACGACGGCCGCGGCATCGATCTCGCCAGGGTCCGCGAGCGGGCGGTCGAGCGCGGCATGCTGACGCGGGCGGCAGCCGACGGGGCGAGCGAGGAAAGCCTGCGGCGCCTGATCTTCGAGGCCGGGTTCTCGACCACCTCCCGCGTCACGGCGACCTCGGGCCGTGGCGTCGGCATGGACGTGGTGGCAACGACGGTGGCCGAGCTGGGCGGTTCCGTGGTGCTGCATTCCCAAAGCGGCGAAGGCACGCGCATCGTCCTGGAACTGCCGCTTTCGGTTGCCCTGCAGAGCACGCTGCTGGTCGAAGAGGCAGGCCAGGTCTTCGCCCTGCCCGACCGCCATGTCGTCGCCGTCGCACGGCACGACGGCGGCGCCACCATCGCCCTGGCCGGCATGGCCGATACGCCGGTCTTCGGGCTGGCCGGCCTGCTAGGCATGCCGGAGACCTCCGGCGGCCCGCTCCAGGTCGCGGTGATCGAGGCGGGCACGCGGCGCCTGGCGCTCGGCGTCGAACGGGTGGTGCGGCGCGCCGACATCCTGGTGCGCGAAAGCCATCCCGCGATCGCGGCGATCCCGGGCCTGGCCGGCGCCTCCCGGCTGGGCGACGGCAGCGTCGTGGTGATCCTCGATCCCGATGGCCTGATCGGCCTGGCGGGCAGCGAAACGGGAGACCTCGGTCAGCCGGCGACGGTACCCGGTTCCCCGGCGGCATCGCGCAGCATCGCCAGCGAGCCGACATAGGCTTCGGAGAATTCGGCAATCAGATTCTTGAGCGTGGCGATGCCGCAGTTCTCGGCGATCGCGCTTTCGATCTTGAGGGCGGCCTCGCTGACCGAGGTGAGGCCAAGGTTGAGAGCGCCGCCCTTCATGCGGTGGGCGAGCGCGGCGCAGACCTCGGTCTGCCCCATGGCCGCGGCCGCGACGATCTCCTCGATCGTGTTGGCGCTGGTGGTGTCGAACAGCTCGATCAGTTCGTCGACCTTGTCGCTGCCGATCGTGCCGCGCAGGCTGTCGAGCATCGTGGCGTCGATCCGCATGTGCGTGCCCGGCCGGTCGTCCGTTGCGGCCTCGCCCGCCACGGCGCGGGCGATGGCGCACGACAGGCGGTCGGGGTCGATCGGCTTGGTCAGCACGTCGCTCATGCCGTTTTCGAGATAGTGGCGGGCATCGCCCGGCATGGCATTGGCCGTCAGCGCCACGACGGGCACGCTCGCGCGCCTGGGATCGGGCAGGGCGCGGATCGCGAGGGTCGCCTCGACGCCGTCCATCTCGGGCAGCTGGATGTCCATGAGCACGACATCGAAGCGGGTCGATGCCGCAAGTTCGACTGCCTCCCGCCCGGTCACCGCGACGGTCACGGTGTGGCCGTCCCGGTGCAGCAGGTTGAGTGCGACCTTCTGGTTGATCTCGTTGTCCTCGACCAGAAGGATGTTGCCGGGGCGCAGCGGTGGCGGCCTGCGCGCCGCTGCGGGACGGGCGGCCCCCTGGCGCCTCCGCGTATCCCGCTCGAGCGACAGGGTGAACCAGAAGGTGCTGCCGAAACCCGGCATGCTCTCGACCCCGATGGCGCCGCCCATGGCCTCGACGATGCGCTTGCTGATGGCCAGGCCCAGCCCGGTGCCGCCCAGGCGGCGGGCCTCGGCGGGATCGACCTGGAAGAACTCGGTTAACAGGTGCTCGTGGGCGTCGCGGGGTATGCCGATGCCGCTGTCGATGACCGAGAGGCGGATGCGCGCCCGCGTCTCGCCGGCATCGATCGTCTCCAGGCGCACGAGGATCGTGCCTTCCTGGGTGAACTTGATGGCGTTGCCGATCAGGTTGAGCAGGATCTGGCGGATGCGTCCGCCATCGGCCTGGACCTGCCAGTCCATCGTCTCGTCGACCTCGGTACGCAGCTCCAGGCCCTTCTCGTCGGCCCGGGCGGCCATCAGCAGCACTAGGTTGTCGATCAGCAGGCGCAGGTCGAAGGACTGCCGTTCCAGGCGGATGTGGCCGGCCTCCAGCTTGGAGATATCGAGCACGTCGTTGAGGATCGCGAGCAGCGCCTCGCCCGAGTAGCGGATCGTCTCCAGGTGGCTGTGCTGGGCGGCATCGAGGGTAGACCCTTCGAGCATGCGGAGCGTGCCCATGATGCCGTTGAGCGGCGTGCGGATCTCGTGGCTGACCATGGCCAGGAACTCGGTGCGCGCACGGACCATCTCGGTCGCCCGGTCGCGCTGGCTGACGAGGTCGCGCTCGGCCTTCTTGTGGTCGGAGATGTCGTAGACCCAGCACAGGTGCGCCGGGGCCTTCTCGAACTCGGTCGGCTCGGCGCTGACCTGGGCCCAGAGCTGCGAGTCGTCGCGCCGGCGGAAGCGCACCTCCATGCGCTCGACCGGCCGGGTGATGCTGTCGAGCAGGTTGCGCGGATGGGTGAAGAACTCCTCGGTCGGCAGGCCCACGATGTTGTCCTCGCCGGCCAGGAAGAGGCTCGCCAGGCGGGCGTTGGCAAAGCGGATGATGCCGTCGGCCGAAACGATGGCGATGCCGATCGGGCTGGCCTCCAGGATCGCGCGTTGGGCCTTGTCGCTGGCGGCAAGGCCCTCGGCGAGTCGGGCGAGGTCGCTTGCCTGGCGGCGCAGGAAACGCTCGCGGTGGACCGCGTCAGTGACATCGTGGATCTGGATCAGGCAGAACAGCCTGCCATCGGCCTCCAGCGCCTTGACGAACGCCTGGTGTTCGATCGGCTCGGGGCTGCCGCCCTGCCGCTGCAGCGGCAGGATCGACGGGTTGAGCGCGCGCGAGAGCACGGAGGACTGGCGCGATCGCAGGGCCTGGCCGATCGCCTGGCCGATGCGGGTCAGGCGCGCCTGGGGGAAGATCTCCGCCAGGGTGCGGCCCAGGGCCGCCGCCGCCGGGACCCCGCTCGCACCGGCCATCCAGCGGTTCCAGAACACGATCCGCGCCTGCGCATCGAGGATGACGATGCCGGTTTCGCAGCGCTCCAGGGCAACCCCGAAGATCGCCTCGCCCGGGGCGTGGGGCGCCTCTCCCGAGCGCAGGCCGGAGAGGGCCATGGCCTAGTGCAGGCGGCCGAGCAGGCGGCTCGCCGCATCGCGGAACGTCGATACCGAATCGACGTTGAGCACGAAGGTGACGTATCCCTCGATCTCGCGCCCCTCGACGCTGAAGTCGACCTTGACCACCAGCACGATCTCGTGGCCGCGGGCGCCGCGCAGCATGGCGCCGGACGGGCCGGCCAGGAACCGGGGCAGGGAGGTCGCGACCTCGCGCTCGAGCAGATCGCCGAAGCTGCTGAGGCAGGCATTGAGGATGATGTTGCCGATTTCGGTGAGCGCCTCGCGCTCCAGTTCGGTGATCGCCTGGACCGGCTCGTCGCTGTGCAGCACGGCCTGGGCCAGGGCCAGGCTGCTGGCCTCATGGAACATGAGCAGGGCCGAACCGTCGAAGGGGCCGGTGAAGTCCTGGCTGACGACGCAGATGTCGGCGCCGAAACGGTGGCGGAAATAGTCGACCGCCTCGTCGAGCGGCAGCACGACGCAGAACGGCACCGAAAAGACGATCGGGGCATCGAGCAGCTCGCTCAGCGCCAACGCGGCCTTGCCGGCGCCGATGTTGAAGATTTCCGTGAAGGCATCGCCTTCCTCGGGCGTGAAATAGCTCGTCATGGACCCGCCCCGAGGTCGGCCAGCAGCTTGTCGATCTTTTCGGCCGTCACCGGCTTGGCGACGAAATGGCAGCCGGCATCGGCGGCGCGCCGGCGGGTCGTATTCTGGATGTTGGCCGTCACCAGGGCGATCTGCGCCCGGGGTGCACTGGCCCGCAGCTTTTCGACGGCATCGAGCCCGGCCGCGCCGGGCATGCTGTGGTCGAGGATGATCAGGTCGGGTGCTTCCTGGGCGACGGCGACCAGCGCCTGTTCGGCACTTTCGGTCTCGCGCATGCGTGCCGTGGGCCAACGCTCCGCAATCAGGCCCGCCACCATCATGCGCGCCAGCCGGCTGTCGTCGACGATCAGCACCGATCGGATCATTGTCCCCCTCCACAAGCACGGATCACCGGTCGCGCCCCATGGCGTGAGCGTGGATCATGTCGGCTTGCATGATATCATGATCGGCGCTCGTCCTAGGACGTAGAACGCGCGCTCCCCCAAGCAAAGAGCCTTCCGCAGACCGGGTGACCATCGTCACCGGCCGATCGGACCTGCGAGCCCCGGCGGTGATTGCGGTCACCGCCCGCACTGCCACTGCACGTTGTGCGAAGCCTTGCCTATGCAGGCCCGGAGTTTGCCTGCGACGTCGCTACGGCCCTCAGCGGGGCGAGGTTGGCGGCGAACTGGCGGGCGGTATGGGACCAGGAATGGTTCATGGCGAAGCTTCTGCACGCATCGCGCGAAAGGTGGCGTGCGGCCAGGGCGGCGCGGCCCAGATCGTCGTCGAGCACGGCGATGTCGGGATTGTTGACGACGTCGATCGGGCCGGTCACCGGGTAGGCCGCGACCGGCACGCCGCAGGCCAGCGCCTCCAGCAGCACCAGGCCGAAGGTATCGGTGCGGCTGGGAAAGACGAAGACATCGGCATCGGCAAAACTTGCCGCCAGGGCCTCGCCCTGCAGCGTTCCCAGGAACCGCGTGTCGGGATAACGCCGCGCCAGGGCCGCGCGCTGGGGACCGTCGCCGATCACGACCTTGGTGCCGGGCAGGTCCAGGTCCAGGAAGGCGGCAATGTTCTTTTCCACTGCGACACGCCCGACATAGGCAAAGACCGGCCGCTCCATGCCGTCCAGCGCGCCACGCTGGGGGCGGAAGAGCGTGGTGTCGACGCCGCGCGACCAGGCCACCACATTCCTGAATCCGCGCGCCTCGAGTTCGCGGCGCAGCGAGGGGGTGGCGACCATGACGGCGCTGGCGGCGTTGTGGAAGCGGCGCAGCACGCTGTAGCCCAGCCGTGCCGGCAGGCCGAAACGGGCCTCGACGTATTCGGGAAACCGCGTGTGGAACGAGGTCGTGAAGGCCAGGCCCCGCTTGCGGCAGATACGGCGGGTCGCCTGGCCGATCGGCCCCTCGGTGGCGATATGGATGGCGTCGGGGGCAAAGGCCGCGATGCGCGCGGCGATGGCCCGCCCCGGCGCCAGGGCAAGGCGTATCTCGGGGTAGGTCGGGCAGGGTATCGAGCGGAAGCCGTCGGGTGCCACGACCTCGACGGTGAAGCCCGTTGCGGTCAATTCGTCGCGCATCCGTGCCAGCGTGCGCACGACGCCGTTGACCTGAGGGTACCAGGCATCGGTCGCCAGGAGGAGTCTCATCAGGCCGCGTAGGCCGCGACCCTCGTGCGGGAAGCGTGGGTCTGGCGTTCCTCGGCCCAGTGGATCAGCTGCAGCGTGCCGTCGGGCTGTTCCACCAGCGCGGTGCAGCCCTCGACCCAGTCGCCGTCGTTGCAGTAGAGGATGCCCTCGATGTGCCGCATCTCGGCCTTGTGGATATGGCCGCAGACGACGCCATCGACGCCGTGGCGGCGGGCTTCCTCGGCGATGGCGTGTTCGAAGTTGTCGATGAACGAGACCGCACCCTTGACCATGCCCTTGAGGTAGGCCGAGAGCGACCAGTAGCCAAAGCCCATGCGGTGGCGTGCGGCGTTGAACTGGCGGTTGAGCTCCAGGGTCAGCGTGTAGGCCCAGTCGCCCAGCTTGGCCAGCCACTTGGCGTGGTTGACGATGCCGTCGAACTGGTCGCCGTGCAGCACCAGCAGGCGGCGGCCATCGGCGGTGGTGTGGATCGCCTGGCGCTGGACTTCCAGGGTGCCGACCATCAGGCCGACATACTCGCGCAGCACCTCGTCGTGGTTGCCCGGCACGTAGATGACGCGGGTGCCCCGGCGCGCCATGGCGAGCACCTCGTGCACCACCTCGCTGTGGCTGGGCGCCCAGTACCAGCTCTTCTTGAGGCGCCAGCCGTCGATGATGTCGCCGACCAGGTAGAGCGTCTCGGCCTCGAAGGAGCGCAGGAACTCCAGCAGCAGGTCGGCCCTGCAGCCGCGCGTGCCGAGGTGGGTGTCGGAAACCCAGACCGTGCGGTGACGGGTACGTTCGACTCGTGCGTTCATGTCCGATCCCGTGGTGCTCTCCGTTGTCTATGTTGTGCGGGTTCTCCTTGATCCTGAAAAGCAAAATCCAAGGTTAGAAGGCGATTGCGACAGCAAATTCATGGTCTTGTTGTAGAAGATTCATGGTTTGCGGCGATCATGACTTGCAGTGTCACGATGGGTTTCCTCGCGCTGCCTGCTGGTGCGCGATCCGCGTCCTCGCCTTAGTGTCCGTCCGGGGACCTTTTGAATCAGCGGGGTCGGTTGGCGGATTTCGGCTTGCGGAGCCAGAATC
>JAQCLG010000141.1 GCA_027592745.1 Pseudomonadota bacterium
GTCGTCCTCGTTGCCCGAACCCTCGGCGGCAGGGGTGTTCTGCTCGTCCTCGTCGTCGTCCTCGGCTTCGCCGACGCCTTCACCCTGCGGTGCCGCCTCGTCCTCGGGCCGATCGTCGCCGCCTTCGCCGCGACCCTTGCGCCGCCGGCGCCGCCTGCGCTTCTTGCGGTCGCCGTCCTCGCCCTCGTCGTCGCCGGTGGGACGTTCGCGTTCCGCGGTGTCGTTGCGCTCGGGCTCCCTCTGGCGGCGAGGCTCGCGATTTTCGCGGCTCTCGCGGTTCTCCCGGTTGTCGCGGCTTTCCCGACGCGGTGCCGGTTCGGCGGGGACAACCGCCTCGGCCGTCTCGCCGTCTGCCTCGCGGGCGGCGATCACCTCGATGCGGAAGTCGGGGGCGATCAGGTCGTCGTTGCGCTCGATGATGGCGGTGAAGTTGTAGCGCTGCTCGACCTCGAGCAGGGCCTGGCGCTTCTGGTTGAGCAGGTAGAGCGCGATGTCGGTGGGCACCATGACGCGGATCGCGCTGGCGCGGACCTTCAGGCCCTCGTTCTCGATGCCGCGCAGGACGTGCAGCGTCGTCGACTCGGTGGTGCGGACATGGCCGGTGCCGCTGCACAGCGGGCAGGTCTGCGACAGCGCCTCGGCGAGGCTGGGGCGCAGGCGCTGGCGCGACATCTCGAGCAGGCCGAAGCCGGAGATGCGGCCGATCTGGATGCGCGCCCGGTCGAGCTTGATCGCCTCCTTGAGCCTGCGCTCGACGGTGCGCTCGTTGCGGTGCTCGTCCATGTCGATGAAGTCGATGACGATGAGGCCGGCCAGATCGCGTAGGCGAAGCTGGCGGGCGACCTCGTCGGCGGCCTCGATGTTGGTCTTGAGCGCGGTCTCCTCGATGTTGCGCTCCTTGGTCGAGCGCCCGGAGTTGACGTCGACGGCGACCAGCGCCTCGGTCTGGTTGAGCACGATGTAGCCGCCCGACTTCAGCTGCACGATCGGGCTGTGCATGGCGTCGAGCTGGCGCTCGACATCGTGCTTGTGGAAGAGGGGCGTGGGCTCCTTGTACATCTGCACGCGGCTGGCGTGGCTGGGCATGAGGAGCTTCATGTAGGACTTGGCCATCTTGTAGCCGTCCTCGCCCTCCACCAGGATCTCGTCGATCTCCTTGGAATAGAGGTCGCGGATCGCCCGCTTGATGATGTTGGCTTCCTCGTAGATCAGCGAGGGCGCCGAGGACTTCAGGGTGTCCTCGCGGATCTCCTCCCACTGCTTCAACAGGCTGGCGAAGTCGCGCTTGATCTCCGCTTTGGTGCGGCCCTGGCCGGCGGTGCGGATGATCAGGCCCATGCCCTCGGGCACTTCCAGTTCGTTCGCCACTTCCTTGAGGCGGCGGCGCTGGGCGCTGTCGACGATCTTGCGCGAGATGCCGCCGCCGCGCGGCGTATTGGGCATCAGCACGCAGTAGCGCCCGGCGATCGACATGTAGGTGGTGAGCGCCGCACCCTTGTTGCCGCGCTCCTCCTTGACGACCTGGATCAGCAGGATCTGGCGGCGCTTGATGACTTCCTGGATCTTGTAGCCGCGCTTGAGGATGGCGGCGTGGCGGGCCGCTTCCTGGCGCTCCTCGGGGTCCTCGGACTTGGACGAGCGCCGGCCGCGACCACGGCCGCGTCCGCGACGGCCGCCCTCGTTGTCGGCGGCGGCCTCGGAGCCTTCCTCGCCCTCGGCTTCGGCATCGGCGTCGACGATCTCGTCCTCGCCTTCGCCTTCGCCGTCAGCGGTCAGCGTGGCGTCGGCGGCGACATCCTCGTCCTCGTCGACCTCGTGTTCTTCCTCGTCTTCCTTCTGGGCGCGCTCGACCAGGCGAGCCTGCTCGGCCGCCAGCGCCTCGCGGTCCGAGACCGGAATCTGGAAGTAGTCGGGGTGGATCTCGCTGAAGGCGAGGAAGCCGTGGCGGTTGCCGCCGTAGTCGATGAAGGCGGCCTGCAGGGACGGTTCGACCCTGGTGACCTTGGCGAGATAGATGTTGCCCTTGAGCTGGCTCTTTACTGCGGATTCAACGTCGAATTCCTGCAGGTCGCGCCCGTCGGTAACGACGACCCGGGTCTCTTCCCGGTGGCCGGCGTCGATCAGCATACGTCTTGTCATGGATGTTCCAGTCTGGGGCGACGGAGCGCGCGGCGGCGATGTCGTTGCATCGCGCCCGCGGCGTCGCGGTTGTGCGTGAGACCGGCGTCCGCCTCGCGGCGACAAATTCCTGCGGTCGAGCCGCCGCCGACCGCCCAAGGGCGGTGCCGGACCGGGTCTCCGTCAGGACATTTGTCATCTCGCGCCGGGGGTTCACGGTGATCCTTCCAGGAAGGGGGTGTCTTGTGTCTTGTCGCGGCGCGCCGTTCGTGATTCTATAGTGGCGCGCAATTTCCATAACTTTCAATGGCATAGAGCCACCGATGAAAGCGAAGGTTCAGCGACAGCACTATGATAGTACGGCGATCACGCGCGGGACAACCATGAGATTGCACGACGCGTATCGCGCGGTTGCGCAGCTGTGCCTGATTCTCGCCCTGGCGACGGCGGCAATCCCGGCCCTTGCGCAGTCGCCGACGGTCACCGGCGTGCGTGCCGGCATCAATGCCGATGCCACCCGTTTCGTGCTCGACCTGACCGGACCGATCAGCTTCGACGTCTTCGTGCTCGACAATCCCGACCGCATCGTGATCGATCTCAGCGAGGTCGCCTGGGAGCTTTCGGCAGACAGCCAGGCGCTCGATGCCGGCCTGATCGAGGCCTTCCGCTACGGCCTGTTCGAACCCGGGCGATCGCGCATCGTGCTCGACGTCGGCGGTCCTGCAGCGGTGCGCGATGCCTTCCTGCTCGCGCCATCGGCCAACTTCGGCTACCGCTTCGTGCTCGACCTGGCGCCGCGCGCGGCGGGCGAGGTCCAGGAGGCCTCGCTGCAGGCGACCAGCGTGGTGACCGATGCGCCGGTCTTCGAGGCGGCGGCCTGGGACGGGCCGCCCCTGCCGGCCGAGAAGCCGGCGCTGGGCGCCCGTGTGATCGTGATCGATGCCGGCCACGGCGGCGTCGACCCCGGGGCGATCGGCGCCAGCGGCGCCTTCGAGAAGGATCTGACCCTGGCGGCGGCGCGCGAGCTGCGGCGCCTGCTCGAAGCGCGCGGGGGCTATCATGTGGTGCTGACGCGCGACAGCGACATCTTCCTCAAGCTGGGCGAGCGGGTCGATCTGGCCCGTTCCAACGGGGCCGATCTCTTCATCTCCATCCACGCCGATTCGATCGCGGATTCCTCGGTGCGCGGCGCCGGTGTCTATTCCCTCTCGGAAACCGCCTCCGACGACGAGGCCGCCGCGCTGGCTGCCCGGGAGAACAAGGCCGACCTGATCTCCGGCGTCGATTTCGTCAATGTCGCCTACGACCCGCTGACGACCAACATCCTGATCGACCTGGCCCAGCGCGAGACCAAGAACGCCTCCTCGGAATTCGCCGGGCTGGTCGCCGTCGAGATCGCCCAGGCGGTGCGGCTGCGCAGCAACGCCCACCGCTTTGCCGGCTTCCGCGTGCTCAAGGCGCCCGACGTGCCCTCGGTCCTGCTGGAGATGGGTTACCTCTCCAACCCCCAGGAGGAGGCCGACCTGCGCGATCCGGCCTTCCGCGAGCGTTTCATGGGCGCGGTCGTGGCCGCGATCGACGATTATTTCGCCAGCCATCCCCAGTAGGGTCCAGGGCAGGCTGGCCGCGACGCCACCGCAGCGCCATATTGCGCGCATAGACACGCCGGCGCAGGGCAGGGATCGTTTCGGCCGGCGCTTGCGTTAGGCATGAACCATGCAGAGAGCGCCGTGAGCGAAGAGACGCCACCGACACCGCCCAGACGCCGCAAGCGCCGCTGGCTGCTCCGGCTGCTGGCTGCCTTCCTCGTGCTCGGGCTGGTCGGCGCGATCGCCGCGGGCGGCATCGTCGTGTGGGCCTTCAAGCACTACGGCCGCGACCTGCCCGACCACAGCATGCTGGCCGACTACGAGCCGCCCGTGGCGACGCGGGTCTATTCCGGCGACGGGCGGATGATGGCCGAGTTCGCCGTGGAGAATCGTGTCTTCGTGCCGATCGCCCAGATACCGGTGCACGTGCGCGAAGCCTTCATCGCGGCAGAGGACCAGAACTTCTACCGGCACCACGGCATCGACCCCGAAGGCATCGTGCGCGCCGCGATCACCAACCTCCAGGCACTGGGCGGCGGCCAGCGCCTGCAGGGCGCCTCGACCATCACCCAGCAGGTCGCCAAGAACTTCCTGCTGACCAACGAGGTTTCCTATGAACGCAAGATCAAGGAAGCGATCCTGGCCATCCGCATCGAGGAGGCCCTGCCCAAGGACCGCATCCTGGAGCTCTACCTCAACGAGATCTACCTGGGTTACGGCTCCTACGGCGTGGCCGCTGCGGCCCTCAACTACTTCGGCAAGCCGCTCGACCAGCTGACCCTGCCCGAGGCCGCCTATCTGGCGGCCCTGCCCAAGGCGCCCAACAACTACCATCCCGTGCGGCGCCACGACCCGGCGGTGGCGCGGCGCAACTGGGTGATCCAGCGCATGGTGGAGGAAGGTTTCGTCGATGTCGCCGAGGGCCTCGAGGCGCAGGCCCAGCCCCTCGAGGTCGGCGAGGGCGGTTCGCGCGACGATGTCGTGGCCGATTACTCGACCGAGGAAATCCGCCGCCAGATCGTCGAGCTCTACGGCAGCGATGCGCTCTACGAGGGCGGCCTCTATGTCCGCTCGACGATCGATCCGCGCCTGCAGGAGATCGCGCGGCGGGCGCTGCGCGACGGGCTTTCGGCCTATGACCGTCGGCACGGCTACCGCGGTCCCCTGGCCAACCTGCCGCTCGACGATGCCTGGACGCAAGCGCTGGGGCAGGTCGAGGTGCCTTCCGACCTGGCGCCCTGGCGCGTCGCCATCGTGCTGGGCATGAACGAGGAAGCCGCCGCGATCGGTTTTGCCGACGGCAGCACTGGCGTCATCCTGCTGGGCGACATGGAATGGGCCCGCCGCCAGCTCGAGGAGGGCGGGCGCGGTCCCGCGATCGGCAAACCCGCCGATGCGGTGGCGGCCGGCGACGTCGTCATCGTCGAGCCGGGCAGCGGCCAGGAGGGGGCATCGGCGCAGGACGCCCCGCTTTATGCGCTGCGCCAGATCCCTGCGGTCTCCGGGGCGATCCTGGCGATGGACCCGCACAACGGGCGCATCCTGGCGATGGTCGGGGGTTTCAGCTACGACGAGAGCGAGTTCAACCGGGCGACCCAGGCGCTGCGCCAGCCCGGCTCGGCCTTCAAGCCATTCGTCTACATGGCCGCGCTCGATCACGGCTTCACGCCCTCGACGCTGGTCGAGGATGCGCCGTTCACCTACGACCCGGGCAACGGCCAGCCGATCTGGAAGCCGACCAACTACAGCGAGGAATTCTACGGTCCGACGCCGCTGCGCATGGGCATCGAGAAATCGCGCAACCTGATGACCATCCGCCTGGCCAACATCGTGGGGCCGCAGACGGTCGATGACTATGCGGTGCGCTTCGGCATCCTCGATCCCGAGCTGCCGTTCTACCTGCCGATGGCCCTGGGTGCTGCCGAAACCACGCTGCTGCGCATGACCACGGGCTACGCCGAGATCGTCAACGGCGGCAAGCGCATCGAACCGGCGCTGATCGAGCGCATCCAGGACCGCGACGGCACGACGATCTGGCGGCGCGACGAGCGCGACTGCACGACCTGCTGGTCCGACGTCTGGCGCGACGATGCCTCGGTGCCCGCCCTGCCGGACCTGCGCGAACAGATCGTCGATCCGGTCACGGCCTACCAGATGGTCTCGATCCTCGAAGGCGTGGTGCTGCGCGGCACCGGCGCCCGCATCGCGTCGCTCGGCCGGCCGCTGGCGGGCAAGACCGGCACGACCAACGAATACCGCGATGCCTGGTTCATGGGTTTCTCGCCCGACCTTGCGCTGGGCGTCTATGTCGGCTTCGACCAGCCCGAGAGCCTGGGCAAGGGAGAAACCGGCTCGTCCGTGGCGGTGCCGATCTGGAAGGCGTTCATGGGCGAGGCGCTCGAGGGTGCGCCGATCATTCCGTTCCGCATCCCCGACGGCGTGCGCCTGGTGCGGGTCGACGGCGACCGCGGCCTGCTGCCCGGCAGCGTGACCGAGCGCGTCATCGTCGAGGCGTTCAAGCCGGGGACCGAACCCAGCGAAGCCGCCAACGGCTTTGCCGCCCGGCCCGAAGACGTCATCGACGGTTCCGACATCACCGATTCGGGCATCTACTGATAGCGCCCGCTTGACGCCTGCCCACCTTTGCGGCCAGTTTCCGCGCCCTTTCCTCGTCCCGGGAGTTCCTGCCATGCGTGCCGACGTTGCCGACCTCAAGGTGCAGATCGAAAACGCGCTGGCTCTCGTGCGGAGGCATCTTTGACTGGGATAACGCACTCATAAGGCTCGACGAGGTCGAGCACCTCGCCCAGGATCCCGATCTCTGGAACGACCCCGAGAAGGCCCAGACCCTGATGCGCGAGCGCACCAGGCTGGTCGATTCGATCGGCGCGGTGCGGGCGATGGAAACCACGCTCAACGACAACCTCGAACTGATCGAACTGGCTGAGGCCGAGGGCGATTCCGAACTGGTCGAGGATGCGGTCAAGACGCTGCGGGAGGCCGCCGCCCAGGCTGAATCGGTGCGTGTCGAAAGCCTGCTTTCGGGCGAGGCCGACGGCAACGACTGCTACCTGGAGGTCCACGCCGGGGCCGGCGGCACCGAAAGCCAGGACTGGGCCCAGATGCTGATGCGCATGTACACGCGCTGGGCCGAACGGCGCGGCTACAAGGTGGAATATCTCGACGAGAGCGCGGGCGAGGAAGCCGGGATCAAGTCGGCGACCGTGAAGATCTGCGGCCACAATGCCTATGGCTGGGCCAAGACCGAGACGGGCGTGCATCGCCTTGTGCGCATCTCGCCCTTCGATTCGGCGGCACGGCGCCACACCAGCTTTGCCAGCGTCGGCATCTCGCCGGTGATCGACGACACCATCGAGGTGGCGATCGAGGACAAGGACATCCGGGTCGATACCTTCCGTGCCTCAGGCGCGGGCGGCCAGCACATCAACAAGACCGACAGCGCCATCCGCATCACCCACATGCCGACCGGCATCGTCGTGCAGTGCCAGGCCGACCGTTCGCAGCACCGCAACCGGGCCCAGGCGATGGCCATGCTGAAGTCGCGCCTCTATGAACGCGAACTGCGCCTGCGCGAGGAAAAGGCGCAGGCCGCCGCCGACGCCAAGGGCGACATCGGCTGGGGCCACCAGATCCGTTCCTACGTCCTGCAGCCCTACCGCATGGTCAAGGACCTGCGCACCGAGGTCGAGACGAGCAACACCGAAGCCGTCCTGGACGGCGACATCGACATGTTCATCAGCGCTGCGCTCGCCCAGAACCTGGGCGGCGAGGTCGACGAGGCGGTGCTCTGAGCGCCTGAGCGGCGGCCCACGGGGGGGGCGGCGGCGCGCGCCGCGCCGTGGTAGCCTGAACCGGACGGGGCAACACGGGGGCAGGCTATGGGCACGGGCACAGGCAGACGCCGGACGGCGCTCGCCGGCATGATCGGCAACGTGCTGGAGTGGTACGACTTCGCGGTCTACGGCTTCTTCGCGGCGACCATCGGCAAGCACTACTTTCCCAGCGACGATCCAAGGGTTTCGGTGGTCGCGGCCTTCGGCGTCTTTGCCATCGGCTTTCTTGCCCGTCCCGTCGGCGCGGTGATCCTGGGTCATCTCGGCGACTATCTCGGACGCCGCCGGGTCATGATGATCTCGATCATGGCGATGGCGATCCCGACCTTCCTGATCGGCGTCATGCCGACCTATGACACGCTGGGCGTGATGGCGCCCGTGATCCTGATCCTGCTGCGCCTGATCCAGGGCGCTTCCGTGGGCGGGGAACTGACCAGCTCCGTCACCTTCATGATCGAGGAGACACCCGAAGGCAGGGGCCGCACGCTGGCCGGAAGCTGGTGCTTTTCCGGGGCGATCGGCGGCGTCCTGCTCGGCTCGGCCGTCGGCACGGCGATCACCTGGCTGCTTCCTGCCGACGCCGTCGAGAGCTGGGGCTGGCGCCTGCCGTTCCTGGCCGGTGTCGTGATCGCGGTGGCGGGATATGTCCTGCGGCGCGACCTGCCCAGCCACGAACGCGGGCCGGCCTATGGCAAGGGTCCGGGCGAACTGCCGCTGATGCGCGCCCTGCGCGAGCACGGCAGGGACTTCGCCCGGGCGATCGGCATCACCGCCTTCGACGCGGCCGGGTTCTATCTGCTGTTCGTCTACATCACGACCTATCTCTCGCAGGTCACCCATCTCGACCGTCACGACGCCTTCGGCATCGACACCGTCAGCATGGCCGTGCTGGTCGTCCTGATCCCGGCCTTTGCCTGGATCGGCGACCGGGTCGGGGCACAGCGCATGTGCCTTGCCAGCGCGGGCCTGGGCATCGTGTTCACCATCCCGCTGTTCATGCTGATGGAGCACGGCGATCCCCTGTTGTCGCTCGTCGGCGAACTCTGCTTTGCCGTGATCGTGGCACCGTTCATCGCAGGGTTCGGGACACGCATGGCGCTGATGTTCCCGCGCGAGATCCGCATGAGTGCGTTTTCGGTCAGCTACAACATCGGCCTCGCGGTCTTCGGCGGCACGGCGCCGCTGCTGGCGAGTTACCTGATCGAGCGCGATGCGGGCGACCTTGCGCCTGCCTACCTTCTGACCGGCGCTGCGGCGATTTCCTTTGCCTCGCTGGTCTCTGCGCGGCGATCGGCGTCTTGAACGCGCGGGCGCCAGAGGCGACAGTCGCGGCCATGGACAACGACCGCCGCGATTCCCAGGAGCACATCCTTTTCCTGCTCAAGACCAAGGGTCCGCTCACCGCGCAGGCCCTGGCCGAGCGGCTGGGGATCACGGCCATGGGCGTGCGCCAGCATCTCAAGAGGCTGACGCAGGACGGCTTGGTCGACCACCGCGACGAACGTTCGGGCGTCGGCCGCCCGGCCCGTCACTGGTCGCTCACTTCCCGGGGCCACGCCCGCTTTCCCGACAGCCATGGCGAGCTTACCGTCGCGCTGCTCGACAGCGTCCGCCGGGTGTTCGGCGCCAAGGGCCTGGACAAGCTGATCTCTGCGCGCACGCAGGAAACCGCCGCCCACTACCGCGAATGCCTCGAGGGTCAGGCCACCATCGAGGGCCGGCTGGCCGGCCTTGCCGAGCTGCGCAGCGCCGAAGGCTACATGGCCGAGTGGCATGCCGAGGAGGAAGGAACCTTCCTGTTCATCGAGAACCACTGCCCGGTCTGCGCCGCCGCGCGGATATGCCAGGGCCTGTGCCGTTCCGAGCTGGAGGTCTTCCGGGAAGCCCTGGGCAAGGACTGGCATATCGAGCGCTGCGAACACCTGCTCGATGGCGCCCGGCGCTGCTGCTACAGGGTTTCCGCCGCGTAGTAACTGGCCGGCAGGCCGGCGCGCTCGCGGGCCTCGATGTTGAAGGGCGGCTTGACCCGGCCACGGAAGCGCTGGGCGACGATCGCCTTCCAGGTTGTTTCGGGCTCGACGCCGCGCTCGCCGCAGACATGCATGAACCAGCGCATGCCGGTTGCGACGTGGCCCACTTCCTCGCGATAGATCACCGCCAGGATCGCCGCGCTGGCGTCGTCGCCGGCCCGCTCCAGCCGTTCGATCATCGCGGGCGTGACATCCAGGCCGCGTGCCTCCAGCACCAGGGGCACCACGGCCAGGCGCGCGAGCAGGTCGTCGGCGGTGTCAATCGCGGCCTGCCACAGGCCGTCGTGGGCGGGCAGGTCGCCGTAGGCAGCACCGCACGCGTCCAGCCTGTCGGACAGCATCAGGAAATGACGCGCCTCGTCGGCGCCGACGGCGACCCAGTCGTCGTAGAAGGCGCGGGGCTGTCCGGGGAAACGCGCGGCGATGTCCCAGGCAAGGTCGATGGCATTGAGCTCGATGTGGGCAAGGGCATGGAGCAGGGCGATGCGCCCGGCAGGCGTCGTCAGGGCGCGGCGCCGCG
>JAQCLG010000142.1 GCA_027592745.1 Pseudomonadota bacterium
GCTCGCCTTCTTGAAACTCGCCTCCATCCGTCTCATGATCAGAAAACTCTGCAATCCCTCATGAAGTCTCCGGACAGACTCTAAGGATCGCCAGGGCCTATCAGGGAGAACGGTCATGACACGAACCGGCGGCTGCCTCTGCGGTGCCGTGCGCTACGCCATCGACGGTCCCGACCCCGCGATCGACATCTGCCATTGCAGCATGTGCCGGCGCCAGGGCGGGCATGCCCAGGCGGCGATGACGGTCGCGCGGGAGCACTTCCGCTGGACGCGCAGCGACGGCCTGGCCTGGTACCGTTCCTCCGATCACGGCCGGCGGCCGTTCTGCCGCCTGTGCGGCTCGGCCCTTGGCTACGAGGAGGACGGCGACGACCACGTCTATCCCAATGCCGGTTCGCTCGACGACGGCGGCGCCGGGCTTTCGGTCCGAAGCCACATCCATGCCGCGTCCCGGGGGGCCTATTACACAATCGCCGACGATGCCCCGCAGTTCCCGGTTCTGCGCCCGGATGCCCCGGAATCATGATGCAGGGCAGGTTTTTGTCGGCAAAATGCCTGCAATGGCTTCTGGACGATGGGCGGCGGCGTCCTTAACCTGTCGCCAACCAGCGGGCATCCGCGGACAAGAACATCATTGGGGAATGGGACGGGCCTCTGCCCGTCGCATGTGCGAAGTATGATGGCATCAGGCCTGGATCGGGCGACCAAACTGACCTGCAAGAACGTCTGGAAGGTTTACGGCCCCCAGGCCGACAGCTTCTTCACCGACGGCAACGGCCAGGTCGACGATCCCGACCGGATCGTGGCCCAGGTCCGCGAATCCGGCCACATCGGCGCGGCCTGCGACGTCAGCTTCGATGTCCATGAGGGCGAGATCTTCATCATCATGGGCCTGTCGGGCTCGGGCAAGTCGACCATCGTGCGCTGCCTCTCGCGCCTGGTCGAGCCGACCGCCGGCGAGGTCATCCTCGACGGCGAGAACCTGCTCAAGGTCAGCAAGGAGAAGCTGATCGACATCCGGCGCCACAAGATGGGCATGGTGTTCCAGAACTTCGGCCTGCTGCCCCATCTCTCCGTGCTCGAAAACGTCGCCTTCCCGCTCCAGGTCCAGGGCATCGACCGCGCCGAGCGGGTCAGGCGCGCCATGGAGATGATCGAGCTGGTTGGCCTGAACGGCCGCGAGACGAGTTACCCCCGCCAGCTCTCGGGCGGCCAGCAGCAGCGCGTCGGCATCGCGCGCAGCCTGGCCGTGGAGCCGGAGTTGTGGTTCCTCGACGAGCCGTTCTCGGCGCTCGATCCGCTGATCCGCCGCCAGATGCAGGACGAGTTCCTGCGCCTGCAGAAGATGCTGCACAAGACCATCGTCTTCATCACCCACGACTTCCTGGAGGCCCTGCGCCTGGCCGACCGCATCGCCATCATGAAGGACGGCCGCGTCGTCCAGATCGGCACGCCGGCCGAGGTCGTGATGAAACCGGCCGATGCCTACGTCGAGGAGTTCACCCAGGACGTGCCGCGGGTCAAGGTGATCACCGCCGGAGACATCATGTCCTCGGCCGGCCGGCCGCTCGAGGGCGCCAAGGCGGTGAGCACGCAGACCACGCTGGAACAGCTCATGCCGCGCTTCGGCGAGGGTCTCGACGCGATCGCCGTGACCAACGAGTCCGGCACGGTCGTGGGCCATGTCACGCCCCAGGCCGTGCTTTCTGCGCTGGCCTCGGCCCATGAGGAAGGGAGCGCGCTGTGACCGTCGCCATCCAGGAACAGGATGGGCTCGCGCTCGGCTCGTCGCGTCTGTCGCCCCAGCTTCTCTCGTGGATCGCCTTCGGCGTCTTCGCCCTGGCCTGCATCCTGCTCAAGGACGAGATGGCCTGGCTGGTGACCTATCCCAAGGAGTGGTTCCTCAAGCTGCCGATCGACGGCCAGTGGGTACTGCTCGAGAAGGCGCTGGAAGGCGTGATGGACTGGATCACGGTGACCTTCAAGCCGTTCTTCCGCTTCGTTTCGGAAGTCCTGTCCTGGCCGCTGCGCGGCGGTGACGTGCATCTCTTCGGCGCCTCGTTCCAGGTGCCGGGGCTGGAGACCATCCTGCACTGGCTGCCCTGGCCCGCGACCATGGCGATCGTCGTCATCCTGGCCTACCGCGCCAAGGACTGGGTCCTGGCGGCCTTTTCCCTGGGCGGCCTCACCTACATGCTGGTCGTGGGTTACTGGGACGAGAGCATGTCGACCCTGGCCCTGGTCGGCATCTCGGTGCCGGTCTCGCTTGCCATCGGCCTGGGCATGGGCCTGGCCGGGTTCCAGTTCCGCTGGGCCCGCCGCATCGTCGAACCCATGCTCGACGTGATGCAGACCGTGCCGACCTTCGCCTACCTGGTGCCGATCCTGATCCTGTTCGGCGTCGGCCCCGTCGTCGGCATCGTCGCCTCGGCGATCTATGCCAGCCCGCCGATGGTGCGCAACGTCATGCTCGGCCTGCGCCGGGTCAGCGACGACGTCATCGAGAGCGGCCAGATGTCGGGCTGCAACCGCTTCCAGCTCCTCTTCCAGGTGCGCATTCCCGCGGCGCTGCCGACCATCATGGTCGGCGTCAACCAGACCATCATGGCGGCGCTGTCGATGGTCATCATCGCCGCGATCATCGGCGGTTTCGCCGACATCGGCTGGGAAGTGCTCTCGACCATGCGCAAGGCCCAGACCGGCCAGAGCCTGCTTGCCGGCCTCGTCATCGTCGTCATGGCGATGATGATGGACCGCATCAGCCGCGGCTTTGCCGAGCGCACCGGCGACATCCACATTGCCACCGGCGGCAACTTCCTGCAGCGCCACCCCTATCTCTGGGCCGCCATCGCCGCCACCGGCATCGGCATCGTGCTCTCGCATTTGCTGCCCTTCTTCAAGGACTATCCCGACACCCTCGTCCTCTACCCCGCCGAACCGCTCAACGATGCGGTGAGCTGGTTCACCCGCGAGGCGTTCTTCATCACCGACGCGATCAAGACCTGGACGCTCTACTTCTTCATGCTGCCGATGAAGGCCGGCCTGGAACGCATCGCGCGCCCCGATTCCTGGGGTTTCTCGATGGACCAGACCGCCGCGGCGATCTACTGGGCGATCGTGCTGGGCCTGGCCGCGGGCTTGGTGCGGCTGTTCAACTGGCGTGCCGGCGTCGTCGTCGGCCTGCTCGGCGTGCTCTACTTCTTTGGTTCCACCGGCACGCCCTGGCCCGCCTTTGTCGCGGCGGTCACCCTGATCGCCTATCAGGTCGGCGGCTGGCGCACCGCGCTGTTTGCCTTCCTCGGCATGGCCTTCATGCTCTCGACCGGGGCCTGGCCGCGCGCCATGCTCTCGTTCTACCTGACCGCGACCTCGGTGCTGTTCTGCTTTGCCATCGGCGGCGCGCTGGGCATCTGGGCGGCCCAGAGCGACCGGGTCAGCGCGGTGATGCGCCCGATCAACGACACGCTGCAGACGATGCCGCTGTTCGTCTTCCTGATCCCGGTGATCATGGTCTTCCTGGTCGGCGATTTCTCGGCCCTGCTGGCGATCATAATGTATGCGATCGTGCCGGCCATCCGCTACACCGAATACGGCCTGCGCAACGTCGATCCCGTCGCCGTCGAGGCCGCGCGCATGATGGGCTGCACCGAGCGTCAGGTTCTCTGGCGGGTCAAGCTGCCGCTGGCCATCCCCGAGATCATGCTGGGTCTCAACCAGGTCATCATGTTCGCGCTGGCGATGCTCGTCATCGCCGCGCTGGTCGGCACCAAGGGCCTGGGCCAGTGGGTCTACGACAGCCTGACCAACGCGCGCTTCGGCCAGGGTTTTATCGCCGGCGGCTCAATGGCGCTGATCGCGATGATCGCCGACCGCATCATCCAGGCCTGGGCGGCCCAGAAGAAACGCGACCTCGGCATCGTGGACTGAGCCCGTGCCCAAGGTCGGCATGGAGCCGGTGCGTCGCCGTCAGCTGATCGAGGCGACGATCGGCGCGATCCACCACGACGGCTTCCAGAACGCCACGATCGCGCGCATCAGCAAGCGCGCGGGCCTCTCGGTCGGCCTGGTCAACCACTACTTCGACGGCAAGAGCGACCTCTTCGAGGAGACCATGCAGACCCTGGTCGACCAGACGCTGGCCGACGTCGAGGCCGGCATCGCTGCCGGCACGACACCGCTGGATCGGCTGATGGGCTTCGTCGAGGGGCACTTCGCCCCGGGCCAGCGTTCGCCCGAGGCGATCAGCGCCTGGCTCAGCTTCTACCTGCAGGTCGGCGAAAACGCCGGTTTCGGGCGCATCCAGCAGGCCTTCGATGCGCGCCTGCTCGAACTGCTGGCGCCGATCCTGGCCGATCTCGTCCCTGCCGCGCGGCGCGAAGGCATCGCCCAGACGCTGATCGCTCTGGCCTACGGCCTGTGGCTGCGCCACGCCTACGATCCCTGGCACTTCGATCTCGACGTCATCCGCGCGATCGCGCGCGACTACGTCGATGATGTCGTGGCTCCCGCCTGAGGAATCACGGACCCCAGCGGTCCATCGCCTGGTAGTAGGCCACGGCAAACGACAGGAACCAGGGGTCGCCGGAATAGAGCGGGCGGGTCGGGAAGCCGATGTCGTCGAAGGAGGTCTTGCCCTCGGCGTCGCCCAGCACCTTGTGGCCGATCTTGTGGCCCATGTAGCTCGCCCAGGCCACACCCGAGCCGCAGTAGCCCATGGCGTACCACAACCCGTCGCGCTGCCCGACATGGGGCAGGTGGTCGAAGGTGTAGGCGACGTAGCCCATCCAGGTGTGGCTGATCTTCGTGTGGGCCAGTTCGGGGAAGAGACCGGCCATCACGGCGTGCAGGCGCGGGCCGGAGACCTTGGGATCGCTCTCCTTGAGCGCCACGCGGCCGCCGAAGACGACGCGTTTGTGGTCCGGCGAGGGGCGGTAGTAGTAGACCACCTTGCGCGTGTCCGAGGTGACGTGTTCGCGGGGATAGATCCTACGCATGATCGCGTCGGGAATCTCCTCGGTCGCGATCATGTAGCTGCCGATCGGGATGACGCGCCGCTGCAGGCCCGGCGTCAGGCCCTTGGTGTAGCCGTTGGTCGCCACGATGACGTCGCGCGCGACGGTCTTGCCGCGGCTGGTGACGATGCCGTTGGCCCCGTCCTTCTGATCGATGCCCAGCACCGGGGTGTGGGTGTGGATCACCGCCCCGGCCTTGCGCGCCAGGTCGACCAGGCCGTTGGCATACTTGGCCGGCTGCAGCGAGGCGTGCTGGGGCATCACCGCGCCGCCGAAATAGGCGTCGGTGCCGATCTCGCTCGCCATCTCGGCCTTGGGCACCATGTGCCACTCCAGCGGCACGATGTGCTTGATCTTCTCGAAGCCCGCGGCGAGCTGCTCGTAGCGGCTCGCGCGATGGGCGCCGATGAAGCGGCCGCAGGTCCGCAGGTCGCAGTCGATGCCCTCGTCCTCGATGAAACGCTTGACGTAGTCGAGCCCGGCATAACCCTCATTCATGATGGCATGGGCAGCGGGCTGGCCGTAGCGGCGGGTCAGTTCGTCGAGATCGGGTTTGACCCCGGCGCCGATCTGGCCGCCGTTGCGCGCGCTGCAGCCCCATGCCGCGTCCTGGGCGTCGAAGACATGGACGCTGCGGCCGGCGCGGGCCAGCACGATAGCCGCGGTGAGGCCGGTGTAGCCGGCGCCGACGATGGCGACGTCGACCTTGTCGGGCACCGGCTGGTGGGGAATCTCCGGGCGCGGGGCCTCGTCCCACCAGTAGGGCGTGAGCTTCATGTCGTCGGCAAAGAGGGGATGGCTCAAGGGTCGGGCTCCAGATGGCTTGCCGCTGTTTCCGCGGATGACGCCCAAGTCTAGCCGACGTAGGCTCGCGCGCGATAGGTAAAGGGAGAGAACAGGCATGGCCGCACGGCTTACCGAGACCTGGCATGTCACCAAACCCGCCGTCGTTTCCAGGGGCGGCCTGGTCGCCAGCCATCACCACGAGGCCTCCGTGATCGGCGCCCAGTTGCTGGCCGACGGCGGCAACGCGGTCGATGCCGCGATCGCCACCGGCCTTGCCATCGGTGTCGCCGAACCCTGGATGAGCGGCATCGGCGGCTGCGGCTACATGGTGATCTACGATGCGCAAACCGGCACCTCCAGGGCGGTCGATTTCGGCGTCGTCTCGCCAAAGCGGCTCGATCCGGCCGATTATCCCACCCTGCCTGGGGGCACGGACGACGATCTCTTCGGCTGGCCCCTGGTGGTCGAGGACCGCAACGTCCAGGGACCGCTCTCGATCGCCACGCCGGGCACGGTGGCGGGCTGGGCGCTCGCCCTGGAGCGGTTCGGCACGTTGCCCTGGTCCGAGGTCATCGTTCCGGCCATCGAGCTTGCCCGCCGCGGCATGAAGGTCGACTGGTATGCCACCCTGCGCATCGCCAACGATGCCCGCGGCCTCTCCCAGAACCCGGCCGCCAGCGCCTTTTTCCTGCCCGACGGCCTGCCGCCGGTCAGCACCGATCCCGACAACCTGGTGACCCTGCGCAGCGACGCCCAGGTCGCCACACTCGAACGCCTGCGTGTCGCCGGGCCGGAGGATTTCTACAAGGGCGACATCGCCGCCACGATCGCGGCCGACATGGCAGCGATCGGCGGCAAGCTCGACCGAGACGATCTCGCCGCCTACCAGGCGCGTATCGTCGATGCCTGCACCGCGCGCTACCGCGACGCCACCATTCATGTCGCCCCAGGCCTCAATGCCGGGCCGACCCTGCTCGACACCCTGGCGCGCCTGGAGCCGGCCTGGCAGGGTGCCGGCGGTTCGCCCGATGCCGAGGCCTACACGGCCTATGCCGAGGCGCTGTTTGCCGCCTACCGCCACCGCCTGGAAACCATGGGCGAGGGTGCCGGCGAAAGCTGCACGACCCATCTCACCGTGGTCGATGCCAAGGGCAACATGGTCGCCCTGACCCAGACCCTGCTTTCGGTCTTCGGCAGCCGCGTCATGCTGCCGGGCCTGGGGTTCCTCATGAACAACGGCATCATGTGGTTCGATCCGCGCCCGGGCGGCCCCAATGCCATGGCCCCGGGGCGCCGGCCGCTCTCGAACATGTGCCCTGCCGTGGTGACCCACAAGAGCGGCAACTTCGCGCTGGGCGCCTCGGGCGGGCGGCGCATCTTCCCCGCCGTGATGCAGCTCATCTCGTTCCTGGTCGACCACGGCATGACGCTCGATCAGGCCTTCCACACGCCGCGCCTGGACGTCAGCGGCTCCAGCCTGGTCAGCGCCGACACCCGCATGGCTCCCGATGCCCGCGCGGCCCTGGCGGCGCGCTGGAAGACCACCGACCTGCCCTATGCGGTCACGCCGGCGCTTTATGCCTGCCCCAACGCCGTGCGCGACCTGGGCGAGGAACGCCACGGCTGCGCCTTTGTCATGTCGCCCTGGGGGCAGGTCGCCGCCGGCTGAAGCCGCTCAGGTCTGCTCCAGCCTCTCGACGCGGCGCACCACGTCGGACAGCTCGGGGCGCTCGCGTTCGGATGGCGAATTTTTCGGCGTGCCGATGTGGATGAAGCCGACCAGGTGTTCTCCGGCGGGGATGGCGAGCGCGGCCTTGATCGTGGCGTTGTAGGCCGGCCAGTTGGTCACCCACTGGGCGCCGAACCCCAGCGCCGTGGCGGCATGGAGCAGGTTCATGCAGACATTGCCGCAGGAGAGCAACTGCTCGACCTCCGGGATGGCATGGTCGCGCTGCGTGCGGCTACTGACGACGACCAGCACCGGCGAGCGCTGCGGCCGGATGCGCTCAAGCTGCAGGCGGTCTTCCCTCGCCTCGGGTTGCTTCCTGGCGAACTCGGCGACGAAGAATTCGCCCAGTTCCGCCTGGGCGGCCTTGTCGATCACCGCCAGGCGCCACGGCGTCAGGCGACCGTGGTCGGGCACGCGCACGGCCGCTTCCAGCATGGTCTGCAGGGCATCGGCATCGGGGCCGGGCTCGACAAGCTGGGCGGCCAGCACGGAGCGGCGGGTGGTCAGCAGGTCGATGGGGCGCCCCTCGAAACGGTTCAGGCCGCCTTCGGCCTCCTGCATGGTCGCGGCCATGGTGTTCACTCCATTATGCAAATAATTCGCAACCGCAATCTGGCTGATGCCGTCGGCAGGTGCAAGGACCACGGCTTCAGCAGATCGCCTGGCCGCAGTTCATCTTCATGTCGGCGAACAGCCCGGCGGTCTGCTGGCCGTTGAGCATGCGGTAGACCTCCATGGCCTCGAGCACGCGCTGGACGTAGTTGCGCGTCTCGGAGAACGGGATCTCCTCGATCCAGTCGACGATGTCGATGTCGGGGTCGTGCGGGTCGCCCCGTTCGGCGACCCACTGGCGTACGCGGCCCGGCCCGGCGTTGTAGGAGGCGATGGCCCGCACGAAGGAGCCGCCCTGGCCCTCGATCATCTGGGCCAGATAGGTCGTGCCCAGGCGCATGTTGAAGAGCGGGTCGGAGGTCAGCTTGGCGTCCGAGGAGGACAGGCCCAGCTTGCCGGCGACCTCGCCGGCGGTCGCCGGCATCAGCTGCATCAGGCCGCGTGCGCCGGCGGGCGAGACGACGCCCGGGTCGAAGCCGCTTTCCTGGCGGATGATGGCGTAGGCCAGCGAGGGATCGACCGGCACCGGATCGGGCAGGGCGATCATGGGATAACCCGCGGTCACCAGGACGCTGCCGGCCTGGACCGCCCGCTTGGAGACCATGACGGCCAGGTCGGGCCGCCCCAGCACCAGGGCGAGCTGGCCGATGAGCTGGTGGCGTGGCCCCGAATCGGTGGCGTCGGTCATGCGCGTGAGGAAGACACGAACCAGGCGTTCCTGGCCGACCTCGGCAAGCTGGCGCACGATGGTCGTCAGCTCGTCTCCGGCGAAGGCCTCGATCTCGGCCTGGCTCGGCTGGGGTGCGGCCGGCAGGCGCGGCTGGATGCCGAGCTTGGCGGCGCCGAGCTGGCCGTAGAAGGTCGTGCCGTTGTCGGCGGCAAGGTCGTACCAGGTCGCCGCGATCCCGGTTTCGCCCAGGGCCTCGGCGGCACGTCCGGCCCAGTAGGCGCCGCGCGCCCGGCTGATGGGATAGGAGACCTCGCCGTAGAAGGTCATGAAGTGGTCGAGCGCGTTGCGCGCATTGCCCAGCTTGCGCAGCGCGATCCAGCCGGCCAGCCATTCGATCTCGTGGTGCAGCGCGCCGCTCAGCTCGTAATGCTGGGAGAGCATGAGGTAGGCGCCCGCCGCATTGCCGGCGTCGAGCATCTCGTTGGCCAGGATCAGGCGTTCCTCGGCCCACAGGTCGGGATAGGGCAGCACGGCCGGCGCGCGGGCCAGCAGTTCGGCCGCGCCGACCTCGTTGCCGTGGGTGCGGCGCCAGCGCAGGCGTTCGTAGAGCAGGCCGGGATCGTCGGCCAGGCTCGGCGGCACGGTGCTGACCGCGCCGTCGACGCCGCCGACGCCGCTGCGCAGCACGATGCGCGCCCGCGCCAGCTTCTGATGATCGGTATCGACAAACGGCAGGATGCGTTCGGCCGCGCTGCTCTGGCCTTCCCAGAGCAGGCGGTCGAGCCGGGTCCAGGCCAGGCTCGCCGGGATGACGCGGGCGTAACGCTCCAGGAAGGTCTTTTCGTCGCTGGAGGAAAAATCGCGCCCGTTCCAGGCGTCGATCGCGGCCTCGCGCACGGCATCGCTGCGCCCAAGGGCCTCCAGGGCGGCAAGCAGGCGCAGGGTGCCCCTGCCCGAGAGCGGCGGGTAGGCATCGAAATAGGCAATGACATCGGCCGGGGCGAGCTCGGCGGGCATCGCCTCCTCGGCGCGCCGGCGCAGGTCGTCCAGGCGCGGCCAGCCGGGGTTCTCGACCAGGAAGGACACGATCGAGACGAAATCGCCGGTCCGGCTGCTGTGCTGCAGCTCGAGCCAGAGCGCGACCTCGGCCAGCGTCGGATCGGCGGCCCGCGCGGCGGCTGCGCGCGCGGCGGACCAGT
>JAQCLG010000143.1 GCA_027592745.1 Pseudomonadota bacterium
TCGCCGCCCTGGCCGCTCGGGGCCTCGATCCCGATCTGCCGGCGATGCGCGCCCTGGGGGTGCCGCAGCTGATCGAACACCTGGCCGGGCGCATGAGCCTGGAGGAGGCGGTCGAGCGGGCCAAGGCGGCGACCCGGCAATACGCCAAGCGCCAGGCGACCTGGTTCCGCAACCAGAGCCGCCAGGCGCTGCAGGTCGAGGGTTTCGGCCATGGTCCGGGCGTGGAACCGGCGCTCGCCGAGGTGGCCGGGTTTCTGTTGACCGCCCGCGGCGGACAGGCTTAGGTTCCGCCCCCTTGTGTGCCGCGCGGAAACAGGTTCCGCGCCGCTTTTGCGTGCCTGCATGCGGCAGCGCAACGGCAGGCCTCGCATGAGGGACAAGACGCAGGATCACCCCGGGCCCGCGAGGAGCCCACAGACTGGAGGATGGAACCGTGGCCAAGGACCGTATGACCGGCTCCGAAATGATCGTCAAAGCGCTGATTGATCAGGGCGTTGACGTAATCTTCGGGTATCCCGGCGGCGCGGTACTTCCCATCTACGACGCCATCTTCCAGCAGAACCACCTGCGCCACATCCTGGTCCGACAGGAGGGCGGCGCGGTTCATGCGGCGGAAGGCTACGCGCGCTCGACCGGCAAGGTCGGCGTCGTGCTGGTGACCTCGGGTCCCGGCGCGACCAACTGCGTCACGGGCCTGACCGACGCGCTGATGGATTCGATCCCCATCGTCTGCCTGACCGGCCAGGTGCCCACGCACCTGATCGGCAACGACGCCTTCCAGGAGGCCGACACGGTCGGCATCACGCGGCCCTGCACCAAGCACAACTACCTGGTGAAGGACGTCAACGATCTCGCGCGCACGCTGCACGAGGCCTTCCACGTCGCCAAGAGCGGCCGTCCGGGTCCCGTCGTGGTCGACCTGCCCAAGGATGTCGTGACCACCGAGGGGACCTACATCCCGCCGGCCAGGGCGCGGCACCGCAGCTACAACCCGCAGGTCAAGGGCGACATCGGCAGGATCGAGGAGGCGGTGGCGCTGCTGGCCAAGGCCAAGCGGCCGCTGGTCTATGCCGGCGGCGGCGTCATCAACGCCGGTCCGGCGGCCTCGCAACTGCTCTCGAGCTTCGTCGAGATGACGAACTTCCCGACCACGCTCACCCTGATGGGGCTGGGCGCGGTGCCGGCATCGAGCAAGAACTTCCTTGGCATGGTCGGCATGCACGGCTCGCTGGAAGCCAACATGTGCATGCACGACTGCGACGTGATGCTCTGCGTCGGCGCGCGCTTCGACGACCGGGTGACCGGGCGGATCGATGCCTTCTCGCCCAACTCCAAGAAGATCCACATCGACATCGATGCGAGCTCGATCAACAAGAACGTGCCCGCCGACGTGCCGATCATCGGCGACTGCGCCTACATCCTCGAGGACCTGCTGAAGGTCTGGAAGGCCCGTCAGGCCAAGCCCGACGGCAAGGCGCTGGCGGCCTGGTGGGACAAGATCGAGACCTGGCGGGGAAGGAAGTCGTTCGCCTACAAGAACAGCAGCGAGATCATCAAGCCGCAGTACGCGCTCGATCGTCTCAACGCCAAGCTGAAGGGCCGCGACGACGTCTACATCACGACCGAGGTCGGCCAGCACCAGATGTGGGCGGCCCAGTTCATCGACTTCGAGAAGCCCAACCACTGGATGACCTCCGGGGGGCTGGGCACGATGGGCTACGGCCTGCCGGCCGCGATGGGTGCGCAGGTTGCCCATCCGGATGCGCTGTGCATCGACGTCGCCGGCGAAGCCTCGATCATGATGAACATCCAGGAGATGTCGACGATCGCGCAGTATCGCCTGCCGGTGAAGGTCTTCATCCTCAACAACCGCTGGATGGGCATGGTGCGCCAGTGGCAGGAGTTCTTCTTCGGCGGCCGCTATTCGGAAAGCTACATGGATTCCCTGCCGGACTTCGTGAAGCTGGCCGAGGCGTTCGGCGCGGTGGGCCTGCGCGTCAGCGACCCCGCCAAGCTCGATGACGTCATCGACGAGATGATCGCCACGCCCAATGCGGTGATCGTCGACGTCGAGGTCGATCCGGCCGAGAACGTCTATCCGATGATCCCCGCCGGTGCGGCCCACAACCAGATCACGATGAGCCCCGACGACGAGGCGGTACTCGATGCCGACCGCCGCGAAGAGGGCATGGTACTCGTCTAGGGACGCGCGCCGCATCGTCATTTCGACAAGGAACGGGAGCCCCGCCGCCTCGGGCGGCGGGCGACCCGTACGGGGATTTCATCGTGAACAACAACGACATCAGAAAAGCCACCATCGCGGTGCTGGTCGACAACGAGCCGGGTGTCCTGGCCCGTGTCATCGGCCTGTTTTCCGGCCGCGGCTACAACATCGACAGCCTCACGGTCAGCGAGGTCGACAGCGCCGCGCACTATTCGCGCATCACCGTGGTGACGCGCGGCACCGAGATGATCATCACCCAGATCAAGGCCCAGCTCGGGCGCCTGGTGCCGGTCCACAAGGTCAGCGACCTTTCGGCCGAAGGCCCCCACGTCGAGCGCGAACTCGCCCTCGTGAAGGTCGCATCGACGGGTGAGAAGCGGGTCGAGGCGCTGCGCATCGCCGACATCTTCCGCGCCCGCGCGGTCGACAGCACCATCGATTCCTTCGTCTTCGAGATCACCGGGTCGTCCGAGAAGCTCTCGGCCTTCATCGACCTGATGCGGCCGCTCGGTCTGGCCGATGTATCGCGTACCGGTGTCGTGGCGATCTCGCGCGGCCCCAAGGCTATCTAGCTATCCCAATGCTGGAGGGCCGCGGGGAGCGGACCTCCACCGAACGAGACAATCAAAGGAACCCGCCATGCGTGTCTTTTACGATCGTGACGCCGATCTGAACCTGATCAAGTCCAAGAACGTCGCCGTCATCGGCTACGGCAGCCAGGGCCATGCCCATGTGCTGAACATGAAGGACAGCGGCGTGAAGAACCTGGCCGTGGGCCTGCGCCCCGGTTCGGGCAGCGCCCGAAAGGCCGAGGCCGAGGGCCTGACGGTGATGAGCCCGGCCGAGGCGGCCAAGTGGGCCGATTTCGTCATGGTCGTCACCCCCGACGAGGGCCAGCGCAAGCTCTATGCCGAGGACCTGGCACCCAACATGAAGGAGGGCGCCACGCTCGCCTTCGCCCATGGCCTCAACATCCACTTCAACCTGATCGAGCCGCGCCCCGATCTCAACGTCATCATGATCGCGCCCAAGGGCCCGGGCCACACCGTGCGCGGCGAGTTCGCGCGCGGCGCCGGCGTGCCCTGCCTGATCGCCATCGCCCAGGACCCCAGCGGCCAGAGCCAGGAGATCGGCCTTTCCTATGCCTCGGCCATCGGCGGCGGCCGCGCGGGCATCATCGAGACGACCTTCAAGGAGGAGTGCGAGACCGACCTGTTCGGCGAGCAGGTGGTGCTCTGCGGCGGCCTCACCGCCCTCATCACGGCGGGTTACGAGACCCTGGTCGAGGCCGGCTACGCCCCGGAGATGGCCTATTTCGAGACGCTGCACGAGGTCAAGCTGATCGTCGACCTGATCTACGAGGGCGGCATCGCCAACATGCGCTATTCGGTCTCCAACACGGCCGAATACGGCGACTACACCCGCGGCCCGCGCATCGTGACGGCCGAGACCAAGGCCGAGATGAAGAAGGTCCTCGACGAGATCCAGAGCGGCAAGTTCGCGCGCGACTGGATGCTCGAGAACGAGGTCGGCCAGACCAGCTTCAAGGCCACGCGCCGCCGCGCCGCCGAACATCCCATCGAGGAGGTCGGCGAGCGCCTGCGTGCCATGATGCCCTGGATCGCCAAGAACCGCATGGTCGACAAGACCAGGAACTGAGCAGACCTGCCGGCGAAAGCGGGGCGCTCCGGCGTGCCCCGCTTTCGCCACAGGATGCCCTCATGGTGCCTTGCGGCGGGGCGCATCGCGGTCCGGTCGCAGCACTTTTCCGGTCGAGACGCCGTTGTGTTCATGATATCAGTGTCTTGACCAAGGTGCCGGAAATTGCTGGCTTATCGCCCGTTCGGGTGCAACCTGCGGGTTGCATTGCCGGGCTTGTGATACGGCATGAGACTTTCGGCGCCCGTCCTGGGAAGGCGTCGGCGACATTCAGGTCCGTGGCTGCGCGGGCGCGGGGAGAGACTTAGAACCACCATGCTGTCCCGTTTTTTCTCGACCGATATGGCGATCGACCTCGGTACCGCCAACACCCTGGTCTATGTGAAGGGGCGCGGCATCGCGCTCAACGAACCCTCCGTCGTTGCCATCGACAACCGGGGGGGACGCCTGCGGGTCCTGGCCGTGGGCGAGGAGGCCAAGCTGATGGTCGGGCGCACGCCGGGCCATATCGAGGCGATCCGCCCCCTGCGCGACGGCGTCATCGCCGATTTCGACATCGCCGAGGAGATGATCAAGCACTTCATCCGCAAGGTGCACAACCGTTCGAGCTTTGCCCGTCCGGAAGTCATCGTCTGCGTGCCCTCGGGTTCGACCGCGGTCGAACGCCGCGCCATCCAGGAATCGGCGCTGGCCGCGGGCGCCCGCAAGGTCGGCCTGATCGAGGAGCCGATGGCCGCGGCGATCGGCGCCGGCCTGCCGGTCACCGAGCCGACCGGTTCCATGGTCGTCGACATCGGCGGCGGCACGACCGAGGTCGCGGTGCTCTCCCTGGGCGGCATCGTCTATTCCCGTTCGGTGCGCGTGGGCGGCGACAAGATGGACGAGGCGATCATCCGCTACATCCGCAACACCCATAACCTGCTGATCGGCGAATCGAGCAGCGAGCGCATCAAGAAGTCCATCGGCTCGGCCAGCCCGCCCGACGACGGCGACGGCGCGACCATGGAGATCAAGGGGCGCGACCTGATGAACGGCGTGCCCAAGGAACTGGTGATCAGCCAGCGCCAGATCGCCGAGAGCCTGGCCGAACCGGTCGGCCAGATCATCGAGGCGGTCAAGACCGCGCTCGAACAGACGCCGCCCGAACTGGCCGCCGACATCGTCGACAAGGGCATTGTGCTGACCGGCGGCGGCGCCCTTCTGGGCAATCTCGACAACGTGCTGCGGCACGCCACCGGCCTGCCAGTCTCGATCGGCGACGAGCCGCTCTCCTGCGTCGCGCTCGGCACCGGCCGCGTGCTGGAGGACAAGAAGACGCTCAAGCATGTGCTCTACAGCCGGTCGGACTGACATGCGCGAAGGCAACCGGCGATCGATGTGACGCGAGGAAAGGGGAGGTCGAGGCGGCATGCTGAAATCGGCGCATAACTTCCTTGGCGCGCTTCAGCGGTTTGCGCTTCCCCTGTTCGTCGGCCTGGCGATCGGGCTGATGGTGCTGAGCCGGATCGACAACCCCACCGTCGTCAACGTGCGCGCCGAACTGGTCGATGTCCTGGCACCGGTGATCGACGTCATGTCGCGCCCGACCGCCGCGATCGAGAACACGGTCAGCCAGATCGAGCACTTCATCGACGTCTACGAGGAAAATGCCGTGCTGCGCGCCGAGAACGAGCGCCTGCTGCACTGGCAGTCGGTGGCGCGCCAGCTCGATGCCGAGAACCGCCAGTACAGCGCCCTGCTCTCGACGGTCGTGGAGCCGCGCGAGGCCTTTGTCACGGTGCGCATCATCGGCATGTCCTCGGGCGCCTTCGTCAAGACCGCGATCGTCAACGCCGGGCGCAACGACGGCATCCAGGTCGGCCAGGCGGTGACCAGCGCCGAGGGCATCCTGGGCCGCGTCATCGAGGTCGGCAGCCGCAGCGCCCGTGTCCTGCTGCTCACCGACCTCAACAGCCGCGTACCCGTGATGGTGCAGCAGAGCCGGGCGCCGGCCGTGCTGGCCGGCGACAACTCCGACGTCGTCTCCCTGGTCTTTGCCGCCGACGGCGCGGCGATTGCGGTCGGCGACCGCCTCGTGACCTCGGGCGAGGGCGGCCTGCTGCCTCCGGGCCTGCCGGTGGGTGTCGTCACCGGCAGGGAAGGCGGGGTCTGGCGGGTGCGGCTCTTTGCCGATCCGGCACGGGTCGAATATGCCCGCGTTCTCGACTATGCGCTGCCCGGGCTGCTGCCGGCGGCCCGCGAAGCAGGCGCTGCGGGCGAGCTCTGGTGATGGAAACCGCCGTGCGCCGGATCCGTCAGGCCCTGGTCGCAACCGCCCCGCTGCTGTCCTCGCTGGTGCTGGTGCTGCTGGGTTCGGTGCCGCTTTATGCCGGGCACATCGGCGCCGTGATGCCCCAGCTCGGCATCGCCGCGGTGTTCTACTGGACGATCTACCGGCCCGACCTGATGACCTACAGGGCGGCCTTTGCCGTGGGCCTGGTCGCCGACATCGTCTCGGGCGCCCCCCTGGGCTCGACCGCGCTGGCGGTCCTCGTGGTGCGCCGCATCGTGCTGGCGCAGCGCCGCTACCTGATCGGCAAGCCCTTCCAGGTGCTCTGGACCGGTTTCCTGGTGGCCGCGCTGGCCGCCGCGGCGGTCTCCTGGTGCACCGCGTCGCTCTACCTCTTCCGCCTGATCGACGTCGGCCCGCTCCTGGTCCGCACGGTGATGGCCATGGTCATGTTCCCGGCGGTCGCATGGCTGCTGGCGCGCTGCCAGGTGATGCTGCCCATGCCGCGCGCGATCACCCTGCAGCGCGGCTGAGATGCGCCAGGACCCGGATCGGCGCAAGCGCTTCACCCGGCGCGCCCTGGTGCTCGGCGGCGTCCAGGTCGCCCTGCTCGGCGGCCTGGTCGGGCGGCTCTACAACCTGCAGGTCGTCGAGGCCGCGCGTTACCAGGTCCTGGCCGAAGAGAACCGCATCAACGTGCGCCTGCTGCCCCCGCCGCGCGGTCTCATCTTCGACCGTTTCGGCGAAGGGCTTGCGGTCAACCGCCAGACCTACCGCCTGGTGCTGGTCTCCGAACAGACCGACAGCGTCGCCGCGACGCTCGACCACATCGCCTCGCTGATCACGCTGTCGGACCGCGACATCCGCCGTGTGCTCAAGGAGACCTCGCGTCGCCGCGGCTTCGTGCCGGTCACCGTGCGCGAGGACCTGTCGTGGTCCGAGGTCACGCGGGTCGAGGTCAACGCGCCCGAACTGCCCGGCGTGCAGATCGAGGTCGGCCAGAGCCGCCACTATCCGTTTGCCGCCGACGCCTCCCATGTCACCGGTTATGTCGGCGCGGTTTCGGAGGCCGAACTGACCGGCGATCCGCTGCTCGAACTGCCCGGCTTCCGCACCGGCAAGAACGGCGTCGAGCGTGTCTTCGAGCAGGACCTGCGGGGCACGGCGGGCACCCGCCAGGTCGAGGTCAACGCCTACGGTAGGGTGATCCGCGAGGTCGCCCGCCAGGAGGGCCAGCCCGGCTCGGACCTGAAGCTGACCATCGACATGGGCCTGCAGGGCTTCACGGCCCGGCGCCTGGGCGAGGAGGCCGGTTCCGTCGTGGTGATGGACATCCACAACGGCGACATCCTGACCCTGGCGTCCTCGCCGGGCTTCGACCCCAACGCCTTCAACTACGGGCTGACCAGCGAGGCCTGGCAGGGCCTGCTCAACGATCCCAAGGCGCCGCTCATCAACAAGATCCTGGGCGGCCAGTATCCGCCCGGATCGACCTTCAAGATGGTCGTGGCGCTGGCGGCGCTGGAAGCCGGCGTCATCGCGCCCGATGAGACGGTGTACTGCCCAGGTTTCACCGAACTGGGCAACCATACCTTCCACTGCTGGAAACGCTGGGGCCATGGCCATGTCGGCATGGTCGAGTCGATCAAGCAGTCCTGCGACGTCTATTTCTACGAGGTCGCCAGCCGCCTGGGCGTCGACCGCATCGCCGCGATGGCCGAGCGGTTCGGCCTGGGCAGCGCCAGCGGCGTCGAGCTGCCCGGCGAACGCTCCGGCCTGGTGCCGACCAAGGCCTGGAAGGAGGCCGTGCTGGGCGAGCCCTGGCAGGGTGGCGAGACGCTGATCGCGGGCATCGGCCAGGGCTACCTGCTGACCACGCCCATGCAGCTTGCGGTGATGGCCGCGCGGCTGGCCAACGGCACGTTCGCGGTGACGCCGCGGCTGGCGCGCAACGCGGCGCTGGCGTCGATGCCGGCCTTTGCGCCGCTGGGGATCGACCCGGCCCACCTGGCGGTGGTGCAGGACGCCATGGTCCGCGTCGTCAACGATCCCGACGGCGGCACCGCCTATGGCGCGCGCATCGAGGAGGAGGCCCTGGCGATGGCCGGCAAGACCGGCACGGCGCAGGTGCGGCGCATCACCAAGGCCGACCGCGAGGCCAACAGGGCGATCGAGGACATCCCCTGGAACGAGCGCGACCATGCGCTGTTCGTCGCCTATGCCCCGATTGCGGCGCCGCGTTATGCCTGCGCCGTGGTCGTCGAACATGGCGGCGGCGGCTCGAAGGTCGCCGCACCCATCGCACGGGACGTGCTGCGCGAGGCCCAGCGACGCGATTCGGCGCGCTGGCCCGACGAGGCCGTGCCGCCGCATGCGCCGGGCGCGGCCTGAGTATGGCAGCGATCGGCCACCGCTTCGCGGCCCCGGGCATGACCCTGATGCAGAAGCTGGGGGCCATGAGCTGGGGGCTGGTCGCCCTGCTCGTACTGACCGCCGGCCTGGGTTTTGCCATGCTCTTTTCGGCCGCCAACGGCAGCCTGGAACCCTGGGCGGCGCCCCAGATGGTGCGCTTTTCCGTCGGCCTCTTCGTGATGGTGGGGCTGGCCATGGTCGACATCCGCCAGCTCCAGCGCTGGGCCTACTGGATCTTCGGCCTTGCCCTGCTGCTCCTGGTCGGGGTCGAACTCGCCGGGCGCATCGGCATGGGGGCGCAGCGCTGGATCGACTTCCGCATCTTCCAGCTGCAGCCCTCCGAGGTGATGAAGATCGCCCTGGTCATGGCGCTGGCCCGCTACTTCCATGGCCAGACGAGCGAACAGACGCGCAAGTGGACCAGCCTGTTCCTTCCCGCCGCGATGATCCTGGCGCCCACGGTGCTCGTCCTGCGCCAGCCCGATCTCGGCACCGCCCTGCTGCTGGTCGCGGGCGGCGGCGCGGTGATGTTCGCGGCCGGCATCGCGCTGCGCTGGTTCGCCATCGGCGGCGCGGTGGCGCTGGGCGCCCTGCCGGTGGGCTGGCACTTCCTGCACGACTACCAGCGCGACCGGGTGCTGACCTACCTCGACCCCGAACGCGACCCGCTGGGGGCCGGCTACCACATCCTGCAGTCCAAGATCGCGCTGGGATCGGGCGGCATCTTCGGCAAGGGTTTCATGGGCGGCACCCAGAGCCACCTCAACTTCCTGCCCGAGAAACAGACCGACTTCATCTTCACCATGCTGGCCGAGGAACTGGGCCTGGCCGGCGCGCTGCTGCTTCTCCTGCTCTACCTGCTGATCATGGCCTACTGCTTCGGCGTCGCCTTCCGCAGCACTAGCCAGTTCGGGCGCCTGCTGGCGGTCGGCGTGGGCGTCACCTTCTTCCTCTACGTCTTCATCAATATCGCCATGGTCACGGGCCTGATCCCGGTGGTGGGCGTGCCGCTGCCGCTGATCTCCTACGGCGGCACCGCGATGATGACGCTGATGGTCGGCTTCGGCCTGGTTGCCAGCGCCTACGTCCACCGCGACGTCGAGGTGCCGCGGGAACCCGGCGGCAGCGTCTAGGGCAAAAGAGGGCTTTGCATGCTTGCCTGCCACGGGTCCCTGTGATACCCGTCCGCCCCTGCTACACGGGCGTCTCGCGCCGGTGCGGCAGGCAAGGGCGGCTCCGTTTCCAGGGGGCCGCCGCGGGGTGTCTTCGCCGAACAGGCGGGCGCATAGCTCAGTTGGTAGAGCAGCTGACTCTTAATCAGCGGGTCCAAGGTTCGAGTCCTTGTGCGCCCACCACCCCTTTCCTCAGTGTTTACATATAGTTGGGCAGAGGCTTCGGCGGGAAATCCTGCCGAGCAGGCTCTCTCAGAAGCCACCGGGTAGC
>JAQCLG010000006.1 GCA_027592745.1 Pseudomonadota bacterium
CCTGCCGGCGGGCGCCCGCGTGGTCTCGATGATCGGGCAGGACGCCATCCTCACCCTGCTGGTGCAGACGCCCGACGGCGCCCAGAGCATCCTCACCCTGGACCGGCGCAGCGGCGAGATCCTGGGCACGCTGGAACTGCTGCCCCGCAGCACGGGAGACAACTGATGGCATCGCCCCATTTCGGCAGCGACAACGTCTCGGGCATCGCCCCGGAAATTCTCGACGCCATTGCGGCGGCCAATCGCGGCGGCGTCGATTCCTATGGCGGTGACGCCCTGACCCAGGGACTGGAGCAGCGCTTCGGTGCTCTCTTCGAGACCGAGGTCAGCGTCCTGCCGGTGGGCACCGGCACGATCGCCAATTGCCTGGCCCTCTCCCTGGCGACGCCGCCCTGGGGGGCGGTCTTCTGCAGCCAGGAGGCGCATATCGTCGTCGACGAGGCCAACGGCCCGGAGTTCTTCACCGGCGGCGCCAAGCTGACGACCATCCCGACCGCCGATGGCCGCCTGGAAGTGGACGCCGTGCGAGCGGCTGCGACCGCCTTCGATCCCGCCGATGTCCACCATCCCATGCGGGCGGTGCTGTCGATCACGCAGTCGACGGAGACCGGCACGCTCTACACGCTCGAGGCGGTACGCGCCCTGGGCGCGCTTGCCCGCGAGCTCGACATGGCCTTCCACATGGACGGTGCCCGTTTCGCCAATGCCGTGGCGGCGCTGGGCGCCAGCCCGGCCGACCTGACCTGGCGCGCCGGGGTCGACGTGCTCTCCTTCGGTGCGACCAAGAACGGCTGCCTGGCGGTCGAGGCCATCGTCGTCTTCGGCAGGCTGCGCGAGCAGATGCCGCGCCTGTTGCGTCTGCACAAGCGGGCGGGCCAGCTCTACAGCAAGATGCGGTTCTTTGCCGCCCAGCTCGATGCCTACCTGGAACAGGATCGCTGGCTGGCCTGGGCGGGCCATGCCAATGCCCAGGCCAGCCGCCTGGCGCAGGGCCTCAGCACCATCGAAGGCATCGAACTTGCCTATCCCGTGGAGGCCAACGAGGTGTTCCTGACCATGCCGGTCGCGGCCTACGAGGCGATCGTTGCGGCCGGCATCGGGCTCTATCCGATCGCGCCGAGCGGCGACGGGCGGGGCAGCATCCGCCTGGTCACCGCCTTCGACAGCGATCCGGCCGACATCGACCGGGTGATCGCGGCGGCGCGCGGCGCCTGAAGCCTTCAGGCGACCCAGCGCAGGTGGTTGTCCCACAGGCTGGCCGGCCGGGCCTGGTCGAGGGCGTGTTTGGTGCCATCGGCAGCAACCGTCCAGAGGCCGCCCAGCCCCGATGACATGACGACGGTACCGGGTTCGATGCCGGGGCACAGGCCGCAGACTTCCGGGATTGCCAGGCTGGCAAGGGGAACAAGATCCTCGCGCCGCCACAGGCCGGCGCTGTGGCCCTGAGGGGAGGTTGCCGCGATGATCGTGCCGGTCGGATCGAAGGCTATCGCTCCGGTGTAACCCTGCAACGCCAGGTTGGCCGGTTCGCCCTCGTCGCAGAGCATCAGTTCGCCCGCACCGTCCCAGGTCGCCACCAGGGGCACCATCTCGAAGGGATCGCCCTCCCACTGCATGCCCACGGCGACGAGGCCGTCGGGGGCGACCCAGACGTGGCGGGTCGAAAGCTGGTGCCAGTCGCGGGGCGGTTCCGCCAGCGCCAGCAGGCTGCCGTCGCGGGCATCGATCAGGGCGACACCGGGCGCCATGGTGTCGAGGTTCAGCTTCTCGCGGTCGCGCGCGGGATGGGTGCGCACGCCGCCGTTGGCCGCGATCAGCGCCGTGCCGTCAAGGGACAGGCAGAGGTAGTGAGGTCCGATGCCATGGCTCGGCCAGTCGCCGGCGCGGCTGTAGCCTGCGCCGACATCGTAGATCGCGATGCGGCCTTTGCCGGTCTCGTAGGCGTTTTCGGTGGCAAAGATCAGGGTGCCGTCGGCCGAGTAGGTGCCGTGCCCGTAGAAGTGCCGGCCCTGCGGACTCTCCAGCGTGGCAAGCAGGGCGCCTTCGTCGAGATCGATGACCGCGGCAAAGAACCCGGGACGGCGGCCGAAGACCACGGCACTGCGGCCATCGGGCGCGACCGCGATGTCATGGCCGCGGTCGGGCAGGGGCACCCGGAGGCCACGATCGGGCGTGCCTGCGCCATAGCCGCCGTCCGCGTTCTGCCAGGCGCCCAGCAGGCGCGGTTGCGGCGTTGCCGCACGTACGCCCGGCACGCCGAGCAGGACGGCAGGGGCGGCGGCGAGTCCCGCCAGGAGAAGACGCCGGTCAATCGCCATCGAGACTGTTGAATCCGAGGTTGAGGCCGAGCGCAGGTGCGCCGTCGCACACCATCAGGCGGCGTGCGTCGTCGAGCCAGGCCGCGGCATCGGAGACCGCCAGGCGGACCTCGGGATCGTCGACGTGATCGAAAAGGTCGCCGGGTTGCAGGGCAAGGGTCTCGCCGGCCGCGATCATGCGACCGCCCGCCTCCTGGGCGGTTTCCGCTGCGCCGGCCTCCTGCAGGGCTGCGGCAAAGCGGCTGTGGCTGCCGGCACCGAAAAAGTCCGCCAGGGCCGCGGCGTTGATCCAGGCGTTGCGCGGGCTGCGGCGGCTGCGCCAGGATTCGGCAAGACGCGGCCTGGCCTCTTCCGGCGCCGCCCCAAGGGGCCCCAGCAGCTTGCGCTGTGCGACGAACTCGAGCTGGGTTGCAAGCGCGGTCATGAAGTGGCCGGTGACCTGCGCGGCATCGGCATAGGCGGTTTCGCTCGAACCCGGCTTGAGCAGATCGTCGAGGAATGCGCTTCCCGGCTGCCAGGCACGGGCGAGTTCGCCGGTGATGGCGGCGAGGTTGGCGCCCGAAGCAGCCAGCGCGGCGCCATAGGTGCCCGGCGCCACTGGATCGACGAAGAGCAGGCGTTCGAGCACGGGGAAACCCTGCAGGGCGACGCTGGTGCCCGTGATGCCCTCGGACTCCAGCAGTTCGGAGCGCTCCTGCGCGAGGGCTTCGGCGAGCTGGCGATCGACCCTGTTGCGCTTGTCGGGCCAGTACTCGATGCGGAACTCGCGGGCATCGAGCTGGGAGGGTCCCAGGCGCAGATGCTGCACGGCCATCCAGGAATCCATGGACGTGCCGAAGGCGCCCTGGGCATCGCCAAGGGTGAGGGCGCCGTCGTTCAGTCCGGCCAGGGTGTCGCGCAGGGCGCCGGTGAAATGGGCAAAGAGGTCGTAACCTGCCGCGGCATCGTTGATCGCGATGTCCTCGTTGAGCGCCTGCAGGTCGACGCCGGCATGCGCCAGCCTCGAGGCCGCGGCCATGCCCAGCGGGAGGGTGCCAAGCAGGCGAAGGACATCGCGGCGTTGCATCACAGGGACTCCAGGAAGGTGATCAGGGCTGCGCGTTCCTGGGCCGGCATGGCGGCAAAGCGGTCGCGGCTATCCTGCGCCTCGCCGCCGTGCCAGAGGATCGCCTCGACCAGGTTGCGTGCCCGGCCGTCGTGCAGAAACTGGGTATGGCCGCTCACCGTCGCGGTCAAGCCGATCCCCCAGAGCGGCGGCGTGCGCCATTCGCTGCCGCCGGCCATGCCCTCTGGGCGATGATCGGCCAGGCCTTCGCCCATGTCGTGGAGCAGCAGGTCGCTGTAGGGCCAGATCAACTGGTGCGACAGTTCCGGCCGATCCTCCAGCGTCATGGTGACGTACTTGGGCTTGTGGCAGGCGATGCAGCCGGCGCCGTAGAACAGCCTCTTGCCCTCCAGCACGGTGGCGTCGTCGACATCGCGGCGGGCCGGGACCGCGAGGTTGCGGGTGTAGAAGAGGAGCTTCTCCATGACCGTGGCCGAGGCCTCGTAGCCCTCGGCATCGCCGCCATGGGGCGCTTCCATGCAGGCGGCCTAGGCCTGCGTGCAGTCGCCCCAGGAGCCCGGGGCAAGCGGGCTGGCAATGCCGACGTCTCCGCCGAAGGCATGGGCGTTCTGCTGCGCCAGGCTCGGCTCGCCGGCCTTCCACCCGAAACGCCCCAGTGCAGGGGCCTGCGCCTCCTCGTCCCAGACGGTGTTGGCGCGGCCCGATATGCCGTCGCCATCGGCATCGTTTTCATCGACGCGGGCGAGGATGTCTGCCGGATCGATCGCTTCGAGCAGGCCCAGGCCGATCATCGGCGGCGCGACGCGCGGCGAGACCATGAGCTCGGGATGGAGCGGACCGTAGGCGAGATCGGTGATGGTTTAGGTCGGCGCCCGCAGCGAAACCTCCTGGCCATCCATCAGGACGACCGGGATCTCCTCGTAGGCGATCGCCATGCGGCCTTCGCCGGAGAGGCCGGGCACGGCGAAATCCTGGAGCTGGCCGCCATAGACCGGATCGGGAACGGTGTTGATGCGATGCTGTGCCAGCAGGGCCTGCTCGGCCGCGTCGCGCGGCGGGATCGAGAGGCGCAGGAACATGGAGACGGCATTGTCGTCGGGCCAGTTGGCGGCCGGCGCATGGCCGCGCCCATCCTTGAGGTGGCAGTTCTGGCAGCCCCGCGCGTTGTAGAGCGGGCCCAGGCCGTCGGCCGACGTCGTGGAGGAAGGCGAACTCACCCAGATGCGGCGGAAGAAGCCGTTGCCGACGAAGAAGTCGAGGCGCTGTTCCAGCGTGATGTTTGCTGCAGGCTGGGAAAACGCGTTGGCATTGGCCGAGCCGTGGTAGGTGCCCGCGCCGCCCTGATTGGTCTCGTAACGTTCGGCCGCCTCGAACTGTGTGGCCGGCGCAGTGATCCCCGTGTCTCCGGCCATGGCGGCGGCGAGGCCGGAGAGGATCAGGGCAGTGGCCGGACGCAGTACCCTCATGGGTGCCGGTCCGGCCGGCTGGAAAGCCCCTCGCTCACTGGAAGACGGCGTCGGGATCGTCGAGGCTGTCGGAACCCTCGATCGCCAGGGTCTCCAGGCCGAGTGCGGCCACGACCTGCTCGATCTGCGTCGTCTGCGCCTTCAGGGCGTCGACGACGTCCTGGATGACGCGGTTGCCGGCATCGTCGCCCTCGGCCAGCATCTGGTCGTAGCGCTTGCCGGCTTCCGAGACGCGCACCATCGTCATCATGGCGGCATCGGTGTTCGCGAAGGCGAGGGCGGTGGCATGGGCCACGTCGAAGTCCTCGTGGGCGACGAGGTCGGCGACGCTGGGCCCCTCGACGATGCTGCCGTCGGTCCGGACGTAGCGGCCCGTGAGGACGTTCTGCATGCCGACCTGGTCGTAGTAGTGCGACCATGCCGTGTTGTCCGAGAAGCAGTCATGCTCCTCCTCGGGGTCGTGCAGCATGAGGCCGAGCTGGATGCGCTCGCCGGCAAGCTCTCCGTAGCTCAGGCTGCCCAGGCCGGTCAGGATCATGGCCAGACCCTCTTCGGCCGTGCCGTCGGTGAGATCGGTGCGTGCGGCGCCGCCTTGCGACCACATGGCGACGGCATCCTCGAGATCGGCGACCAGCAGGGCGGTCGCTGCAGTCAGATAGGCAGCGCGACGGTCGCAATTGCCATGGGTGCAGTTGGCGGTGTCGAAGTCGCTGGCGGGACGTGCGCCGGCGCCTGCGCCGGTGCCGTTCAGGTCCTGACCCCAGAGCAGGAACTCGATCGCGTGGTAACCGCGCGAGACGTTGGACTCGACGCCGTCGATCTCCTGGAGCTGTTCGAGCAGGGCCGCATCGATCGTCGAGGCGTCGATGTCGGCGCCGCCGATGCGCAGTTCGGTATGGGCCACGACATTGGCCGCGTAATAGGGGTTCTCGTCGGAGGTATCGCCGTAGCCGGCATCGACATAGTCGATCAGGCCCTCATCGAGCGGCCAGGCATTCACCAGGCCTTCCCAGTCGTCGACCGCCGGATTGCCGAAGCGGAACGCCTCGCTCTGCTGGTAGGACACGCGGGACTCGCGCCGAGCCTGGCGCGCGGCGGCGAGAGTGGCGCCGCCCGGCTCGGCCACCAGCGCGTGGGCGGCGGCATCGAGGGCCTGGGCGCCGGCCAGGGCGTCCTCATAGGTTGCCTGGGCGATGTTGGCATAGGTGTCGAGAACGGCGGCGGGATCGGGTGCGGCATCGGCCATGGTCGTGGTGCCGGCGAGCATCATGGCGCCAGCCAGTACGAAATGTTTCATGTCACTTGGTTCCCCTTCTGGATTGGGAGGGAAGGTTTAATGCGATTGCAAATGATTTGCAATGCCAACATGATCGCAACAGGCTCGCAAGGCTGTTCAGGACGCGGTCCGGCGCAACTCGCCGACGATCGTGCGCACCACGGGTTCGGCCTCGTCCCAGGCCATGCCCGGCTTCAGCCGGGGATCGTAGAGCACCCGCAGCAGGATGCGGTCGTGGTCCGAAAGCATCAGGTTGGGGCTGCTATCGTTGAAGATCGACGGCCGGATATCGTCGGAGTCGTTGAACAGGCCCATGGCCTGGGTCAGTTCCTCAATGATGCAGGCGTGCAGCACGAAGCGCCCCTGATCGGTAGGGATCAGGGCCATGGCGCCCGTGATCACGGTGCCGGGATCATCGGTGATGACCCGCGCGTAACAGGTCGCCTCGCCCTTCATCTGCGCGGTCACGGCCTCCATCGCACGGTCGCTGCTGAAAAAGGCGCGGTAGTCGGTGCGATAGGTGTCGAGCGCCCGCTCGAAGGGTTGCGGCGAGAGGATGACGAGGACATTGGCGAGGTCCTGGCCGGTCAGGCGCACGTCCAGGCCGGTCAGATCGGCGAGTTCGGCCAGATGGGCCCGGCCGTAGGCGACGGTGCGGTCGTTGACATCGCCGATCAGCGCGACGCGCAGGGGGCCTTCCCAACGCGTCAGCGCCTGCTCGCGCTTCTCGGGGTCGAACTCGCGATAGAACGCAACCGTCTTGAAGTTGCGCACGTAGTCGTCATCCGTGAGGCTACGGGACGTCGGGTTGCCCCCGCAGGCCTGGAGCGACAGCAGCAGGGTCAGGGCAACGGTCAGCCGCCGCAGCCTTGTCATGGTCGGGGAGGCCTGTGCTGGCGCATCTGGAGGGCGACGTTTCCCGCTGCAGGACCCGCCGGGCGTCCGGCGGGCAACACGCTCAGGCTAGCGGCATGGGGGCCGGGGCGGCAACAGGAACGCAGCGCCGGTTTCCTCAGCCGCCAAGGTGGCGCTTCAGGAAGGAGGACATGCGATCCCAGGACTGCCGCTGGCAGGCGACATCGTAGACGTCGGACTGTTCGTTGAAGAAGGCATGCGCGGCATCGTAGCGGAAGATCTCGTGCTCGACGCCGCCCTTGGCGAGGTCGGCCTCCAGGGTGTCGACCGCCGCCGGGGTGCACCAGTCGTCCTCGTTGGCGAAATGGCCCTGGAAGGGCACCTTGATGCTCGCGGGATCGGCGAATGCCTTGGGCGGAATGCCGTAGAAGCAGACGCCGGCGGCGCATTCGGGAACGTGGACGGCGGCAGCGATCGTCAGCGCTCCTCCCATGCAGAAACCCATCACGGCGACCTTGCCGCCCATGCCGGCCAAGTGCTGCGTGGCGCCGCGCAGGTCCTGGTGGGTGGCGTCGGGAAAGTCGAGCCCTTCCATCAGGTGGTTGGCCTCGTCGGCCGCCGAGGCCAGCTGGCCCTTGTAGAGATCGGGCGCGATCGCGTTGTAGCCGGCGCGCGCAAAGCGGTCGGCGACACCGCAGATCTGGTCGTTAAGCCCCCACCACTCCTGGATCACCACGACGCCGGGCCGCCCCTTGCCGGCTTCTGCAAGGTCCCCTGGTGGCGCCCCCGTCGGGCCGCTTGAATTCGATCATCTTGCCCATGGCCGGCTCCCGTCTTCTGGATTGGTGCTGTGCCGCGATCCTGTCACAGCCCGACGCGGCGCGGCAAGCCGGGGAGGGCTTCACGAAAGCGTTGCAGGGATGCGCGATCCTGTTGACCCCAACCCGTCAGTCCACTATGTGATGGCCCTCGCGCCGCTTCAGCGGCCGGCCACTGCGTCCCCATCGTCTAGTGGCCTAGGACAACGGCCTCTCACGCCGTAAACCGGGGTTCGAGTCCCCGTGGGGACGCCATTTATTTCAAGCACTTAGCAGCACGCCGCCGACCCGACAGGGGCGCCTGGCGAAACCCTCGCGGACTATCCCTTGCGGTCGAGCTGTCGTTGCGGGGGTGTGCTGTCGGAACAGCAGTGAGGCGGTGGAGTGCCGCCACGCGGTTGCAGAACCGGTAGTCGTCGTTCAGCCCATCCCGGTTGGGGGCGACGTTCGGTGCCGCCTTGGTCCTTTCCATCGTGCTGCGGATCAGGGGCAGGCCGCCCCTGCGCTGACGTTGCACGTAGGTGACCGTTTCCCGGTGTGCGCGTCCGCCTCGACCAGCAACCAACGTTCCACACACGCGACGATGCGGTCGGTCTGTCCGTTCGCCTGACGCCCTCGCCAGGGCAAGCCTCCGGCAAGGCTGCCGTGGCGGCCCTGCTGAACGGCTTGCGTGAAAGGTGGATGTGCTGCTGGCCCGTGACCCGTTCGCCCGGACTCAGGCAGGCAAAGCCGCGTTCTGGCGGGGCTTGCCGAAACCGCCACCTCCGCATGTCTCGATGATGATGCGGTCGCCCCTTCCGACCTGCAGGTTGGCGACGCCCGGTATGGCGTGTTCCGAGCCATCCTCGCCGCGCACGAGCGTCAGACGATAGGGTTTGCCGTCCTCGCCGCCCTGGATGCCGAAAGGCGGCACGACCATGCGGTCGACACAGGTGGTGAGCATCATCCGGAGTGCCAGGATCCTGTAGCTCATGGTGTAGCCGTCACCGCCCCGATGTTGTCCGTTCCCGCCCGAGCCGCTACGCAACTCCTGGCGCTCGACCTCGATGGCATGCAGGGCCTCGATCATCTCCACAGGCGTATTGCCGGTGTTGCCAAGGTGGACGCGGACGGCGGGGCAGCCGTCACGGTCGTGGCGTGCACCTTCGCCGCCGCCATGGACCTCGAAGAATGTCTTCCAGGTGCCGTCGTCGCAGGGTTCCGACAGGATGAGAACCGCGGTGGTTGTCGGTCCGCCGGCCGATATCCGCTCGGGCACCACGTGCTCCATCGCGCGGAAGATGGCATCGACGATGCGCTGCGAGGTTTCGTGGTTGCCTCCCACCACGGGCTTGTTCGGCCCGGGATCAAGCAGCGAACCCGGGCGGGTGATGATCCTGATCGGTCGAAGCGTGCCGCCGTTCTGCTGCATGTCGCGACCGCTCAGGAGCCGTGCGGCGTAGGCGACGGCCGAACCGACGACGAAGGGCGTGGTATTGTAGTAGTTCGTGACGATGTCGTCGGACTCGCTGAGGTCGAATTCGGCCTCGTCGCCCGCGATCGTGATTGCGACGCGGACTGCCGCCGGGCCACCGTCGGCACCGCCGAGGTCCATGTGGTCGACGCCGCGATAGGTGCCGTCGGGGATGGCGCGAAGGCCCTCGCGCATCTCGATCTCGGAAAGGTCGCACAAGCGGGCAAGTGTAGCGGTCACCACTTCGGCGCCGTGCTCGTCACAGAGTTCCTGGACACGGCGTTCGCCGGCGCGGGTCGCCGCCATCTGCGCCATGATGTCGCCTTCGCGTTCGACGGGGCCGCGTACGTTGGCGAGGATGAAATCGAGTTTCTCGCGGTCCACGCCGTCGCTCGTGAAGAGCCGGATCGGGGGGATGCGCAGCCCCTCCTGGATCGAATCGAAGGCCTGCGCGTAGTAGCTTCCGGGCCAGGCGCCGCCGATGTCGGGCCAGTGGGCCAGGTTCACCGCAAAGGCAACCAGCGTGCCGCGATGGAAGATCGGCCGGATCAGTTTGACATCGGGCAAGTGGTTGCCGCCGATGTCGGGCAGATTGAGCAGCCAGGCATCGCCGGGCCGCAAGCGCTCGCGGGGCACGCATTTCAGGAAGTGCTTCACGGTGTAGGCCATGACGCCCAGATGCATGGGCAGATCGCGGCCTTGGGCGGCAAGTTCGCCGTCGGCATCGGTGATGGTCGACGACAGGTCGCCGCCCTCGCGCAGCACCGAGGAGCGTGCCGATCTGGTCATCACCAGCGACATTTCCTCCGCAGCAGCACTCAGGGCGTGGCGGATCACCTCGATCAGGAAGGGATCGATCTCGTGAGGCAGCGGCGGCGTTCCCGTTTGCAGGTCCTTCATGGCGTCGCCTCGCTCATGATCAGGTTGCCGTAGTTGTCGCTTTCGATGCTCCAGCCCGGAGGTACAACCGTCGTTGACCAGGCATCGACGATGATCGCGGGGCCGACGACTTCCCGGCCCTCTGCAAGGTTCGGCCGGGAAAGGCATGGGGTACGGATCGGCCCGCTGGCGTCGAAGTGGCAGTCGCGATGGGCGACGGTGACGGTCGCATCGTCTTCCAGGCCGATCCCGAGGGTTCCCAGTGCGATGCCCGAGGGTTGCGATGCCGTTACCCGCAGCCCTTCGAGGACCCAGGGTTCGTCCATGGCATAGCCGAAGATTTCGTGATGCCTTCGGTTGAAATCGGTCGCGAAACGGCCGTGGTCGAACGGCAGGTCGAAGGGAACGGCGATTGCTTCGCTCTGGCCGTCATAACGGGCGAGGCCGACGTACTCGATGGCGATGTCCTCGGTCGCGATGCCCTGGTCGCGCAGAGGGCGCGAGAGTTCTTCCTGCATTTCCGCCCGCGTCCGCTCCAGGGCATCGGCATCGAACGCCGCGGCGTGCAGCCTTGTCGTGCGCTGCTGCGTGTAGGACATGTCCGAGAGAAGGCAGCCATAGGCCGAAAAGGTGCTGGAGGCGACCGGCACGATGATGCGCCGGATGCCGACCTCGCGGGCCAGGCCGGTCGCATGCATCGGACCGGCGCCGCCAAAGGCCAGAAGGGTACATTTGCGGCCGTCGATGCCGCGCTCCACCGTGACGCGGCGCAAGGCACGCGCCATGGCTGCGTTGGCGATCCTGTGGACGCCCAGGGCCGTCTCGGTGACGCTTTTCCCCAGGGCTTGCGCTATCGGGGCAAGCGATCGTTTCGCGCCCTCGATGTCGAGTGTGATGGTGCCGCCCAGCCTGGTATCGGGATCAAGCAGGCCGAGCACCGCGTTGGCATCGGTCACGGTCGGCAGGATTCCACCCATGCCGTAACATGCCGGCCCGGGCACGGCCCCGGCGCTGTCGGGGCCGACGGTCAGGCCGCCCGGAGTCAGCCGCACGATCGACCCACCGCCTGCGCCGATGGTCTCGACCGCCGCCATGGGCTGGCGGATCGGCCTGCCGCCAATCGACCGCCCGCTGCTCACTTCGATCTGGCCGTCGCGGACCAGGCAGACGTCGGTCGTGGTGCCGCCCATGTCGAAGGTCAGCAAGGTTTCCTCGCCTCTGGCACGGGCGAGCGCCGCAGTTCCGGCGACCCCGGCCGCCGGTCCGGACAGCGCCAGGATTAGGGGGCGCTCGCGGGCGACCTCCGGTGAGGCATACCCGCCAGCCGAGTGAAAGAGCTGGAAGCGGCCGTCGAGATCCGAGCCGGTCAGGATCTCGTCGATGTAGTCCACGGCGACGGGCATGGCGGCAGCGTTCAGCACGGTCGAGGAGGCACGCTCGAACTCGCGCGCCTCCGGATTGACACGATGGCTGAGCGAAACATGGGGCACCACTTCCCGCAGGGCAGCTGCCAGCGCGCGCTCGTGTTCCGGGTTGACATAGGCATGGAGCAGGCACACCGCGACCGAATGCACGCCGGATCGACGCACATCGTCCACGGCTCGTGCGATCGCCTGTTCTTCCAGGGGGCGTGCGATCTCACCCCTGAAAGTCGTGCGCTCATCGACGCCGAACCGGCGCTCTGCGGGAACCAGGGGAGGACGCTTGGGCGGTACGTCCAGGCGATAGAGCTCGTGCCGCCGCAGGCGGCCTATCTCGATGCTGTCGCTGAAGCCTTGCGTCGCGAGCAGGGCCACCGGGGGCAGCTTGTCCTCGACGATCGCGTTGGTGACCCGCGTGGTGCCATGGATGACGTTCGCAATGTCCTCCAGGGCGAGGCCGACGGCGGCGATGCCGTCGTCGATGGCCGCCGCTGGCGCATCAGGACGGCTTGCGACCTTGGCCGTGCGCATTTCGCGGCCATTGATCGCCACGACATCGGTAAACGTACCGCCGATGTCGATGCCGACGAGCCATCCCGCAGCCCTGTCCTTCTTTCCTGTCGGCATATCGGATCAGTCCAGTCTGTCGCGCCGCGACGATACGCTTGCCACAGTTCGACAAGCCAGTCCCGATTTCCGTCGATGGCGATGCGCTGTCGGGGAAGGCCGCGCGACAGCAGGAATGCGCGTCGTTGGTGCCATCGATGCGGGAGACATCACGATCGCGCCGATGTGGGGACGTGCGGTCTCCATGGCGGGCGCTCCCAGGTGCTCGTCCGGCAAGGCTTCCTGCAGGGCTGCCACCCTGGCACGGCAGTCTTTTCGTCCGTCGCCAGTTGAGCAGGGGCTTGAACGGGACGAAACGAACGAAAGGTGAGGCCCGGTCCGTCGGGCAGGCCTGGCCGATGCGGCTCCTATGGATGCCCTCAGGTGGGCAATCGACACGCAGCAGGGTTCTTCGACGCAGCAAGCAGGCGCACCACATAACGCGAGCAGATTTCGTGGGAGAGTTCACGGCTTTGCGCATCGGGGTCGATCATCCGCTCCTGCCACAGACCATCCGTGAGCGCGATCAGGCTCCTCGCCTCGATCGCAACATCGACATCGTTCCAATCGCTCGTCAGGTCTCGCACCAGGGTCGAGATGCGCTCGAGATACTGCGCCTGAAAGCCTCGATTGATGTCGTGGAGCGCCTTGTCGTCGCGTGCCTCGTTCCACAAGGCGAACCACGCCGATGCGGGTTCGTAGCCGATGGCAAACGGATCCTGGACGACATCGAGATAGGCCCGGAGGCGTTCGACAGGATCCTTGGGGCCATTTGCCAGCGCGTGGTCGATGGCTTCAAGAAAGTGCTCTGCGATCTTCTGATACGCGGCACACAAAAGGCCCGCCCTGCCGCCGAAGTGGTGACGGACCAGGCCCGCGGAAAGTTCGGCCTCGGCGGCAACACGTTCAAGACTGAATTCGCCCAGCCCATCGCGTGCGAGAACTGCGATGGTCGCTTCGATCAGCCGCTGGCGTTTGGCCTCGGGCTGCCGGCGCCATCTGGGCTCCCTGTCTTCCGCGACTGTGACCGGGTCGCTCATGTCCTCGCCATGCATGCCGTTCTTGTGATGTGCCAGCCGTGGCGTGTCAAGAAAGCCAGGCCCGGCCGATCCGGCATGGTCGGGCTTTGGGTCGGCGGGAAGGCTGTAGTTATTTCTTTAAGCAAATAATTATAGACGGCCCGCAGCGCTGGTGAAAACCTTCCGGGCAGGTGAAGCCATCAGAACGCCTGGCCGTTACTTGGCGTCGATCGGGTCGCGGAATGCGCCGCCTCAGAAGAAGGCGGCGGCGAAGAAGTGACCAGATGGATGGTTCCTCAAGTTTCAGAACGGACGGGCCGACGTCCTTCGGCATTTCGTCGGGGCGCGCACAGATGGGAGACTTCGAGATGATTGACGCAAGGCTGCGTGACCTCCTGGACGCCTGGGCGACGGACCGCCGGCGCTTCCTCGGTCTTCTGGGCGCTGCGGGTGTCACTGCCGTACCGATGACGCGTGCCATGGCTCAGGACGACATGACGTATTTCACCAGGGCCGGCTACGAACTCCCGGAGTTCTTTCAGGCCTACATCGACAAGCACGGCGCCCCGCCCAACATCACGTTCTACGGCGGTACCGATGAAGCCCTGGCGAAGATGCGCAGCGGTTTTCATGTCGATGTCGCCCATCCATTCCTGCAAGATGTCGGCACATGGGCAGACGCCGAGGCGATCCAGCCGATCGACACGTCTCGCCTCTCGAACTGGCCCGACCTTGCGCCGTCTCTCGCTGACGATCCCGGCACGAGGTCGGGTGGCCAGCAATTCTTCGCCCCCAACGACTGGGGCATCACCAGCGTGGCGTACCGGTAGGATCTGGTCGATCCGGCCGATATTGCCGAGAATTCCTGGTCTCTCCTCATGAACGAGGCCTATGCCGGCCGCCTCTCCATGTACGATTCCAACAACGCCTTGATCCAGTTTGCCGGACTCATGGCCGGTGTTGCTGATACGACCGCGCCGAGCGAGGCCGACCTTGCCGCGATGCGCGACGTCTGGGCACGCCAGCGCGACGTCCTGCGTCAGTACTTCGTGGTCGAGACCGATGCCGAAGCCATGTTGGCGAGCGGCGAGATCGTCGCCTGTTCCCTGTGGCCCGGACCTGTGAACAGGCTGATCGAGCAGGGTGTTCCCGTACGCCTGATGTCGAGCCCGAAGGAGGGAGCGTTCGTCTGGATGGCAGGACCCGTGATCTCCGCCTCGAGCGATACCCACCTTGATCGTGCCTATGACTTCATCGACGCTTGGCTGTCCCCGGAGGCCGGCCGATACCTGATCGAGACCTATGGCTACGGCCATTCGAACCTCAGGTCGTTCGCTCTTGCGAGCCCCGAATCCATTCGCAAGCTGGGCCTTGATCCTGACGGCGATGTCGCAGCGCAGATCGCAACCGTACAGCCCTATCCGACCCTGCCTCCTGCGGTCCTGCAGGCGTATGTCAACATTCTCGATGAGGTCCGGGCCGGCGCCGACTGACGATGCGGATGCTGCACGACGCTGCCCTGTTCGGCAGCGGGAGAGGGAGGACGCTCCAACCTCGAGCGCCCTCCACCCCCACTTCGGTACGCAGCGAATGATCTGGAACTCACTGCTGGATCTGCGTCATGCCCCACGGCCAGTGACGGCGAGTGCTCCCCGGGAGGCTCCCTAGGTCTTCGGTACGACCAGTGCATCGACGGCCAGGCAGCCGTCCGGGCCTGCGATGACGGGATTGACGTCAATCTGGGCTACTTCCGGACCCAGTTCGCTGACAAGGATGGAGAACCGTGAGAGCGCATCGGCCAGGGCATCGATGTCGGCCGTGGGGCGTCCACGCACACCCTGCAGGAGGCGACGAATCCTGAGGCGCTGCAGCAGCCGCCGGGCCTCGGCGGCATCGAACGGCGGCAGGGCAAACACGGCGTCTTCCAGGACCTCGATCAGCAGGCCGCCGGCGCTCACCATCACCAGGGGACCGGTCAGGGGATCGTTGACCATGCCGAAGGCGACCTCGGTGCCGGACGGCGCCATCGTCGAGACCACGACGTCTGGGCCGAGCCGTGCCGCCATGTCGTCCCATGCCGCGGCGACCGCCGAACCATCATGCAGGCCCAGAGCCACGCCACCGACATCGGACTTGTGTTGGATGCCGGGCATGGCCGTCTTGAGAGCGACCGGGAATCCTGCCTTCTCCGCGGCAGCGATGGCCTGGTCTCTGCTCGACGCCCGGTGCGGTACCGCGGCCGCGATACCGAAGGCTGCGATGAGTTCCAGCGCAGTCGCCTCGTCGGACACGGCACCTTCGGCCAGCCTGCCGCGCCATCGCTGGATCACAGCGGCGGCGGGTGCTGCCGGCAAAACCATGGCCGGGCGCGCAAGGAAATCCCGGCGTGCCAGGGCATGCCTCACGGCCGTGATCGCAGGGCCGATGCCCTCGAGCAGAGGCACGCCCTCCTGCCTGAGGCGCCGCGCGTAATCCTGGTTCGGACCCATCGGAACCGCAGTCGCGAACATCAGCGGCTTGCCGCAAGCGGCGGCTATCTTCGGCGCAGCCTCGACGAACGGCCCACGATAGCCGTCGGTGTCCCGCAGGTCGGCGATCCAGAGGCCGATGGCCGTGTCCGGGTCCTCCATGAGCGCCGACATGCAGTCGCGAAAGATGGCGGCGTAGTCCTGGCCGGTACCCCAGGCATCGAGGGGGTTGGACGGCTCGAGACCATAGTCGAGCCGTTCGGCCAGCTTGGAGATGGTGGCATCCCCAATCCTGGCGAAAGGAACGCCGGCATCGTCTGCAAGATCGGCGAGATGTTCGCGCTCGCCGCCCGAATCGGTGATGGCTGCGAGGCCGCCCGGGCCTGGCGACGGCGTCTGGGAAACGACCTGCAACGTCGCGATCATCTCGTCCATGTCGCGACAACGCAGCACGCTGGTGCGGTCGAACAGGGCACGGTAGGCTGCATCGTTCCCGGCGAGAGCCCCCGAATGGCTTTTCGCCATCTCGACGGCTGCCGCGGTACGCGCTGCCTTGACGGCGACCACCGGCACGCCCCTGGCGTTGGCCTTCTCCATCGCGACCATGAAGGCGCCGGGGTCGCGAATGGTTTCGAGAAACAGACCGATCGCCCTTGTCGATGGCAGTTCGAGGGCGAAGTCCATGTAGTCGGCGGCCGAGACGGCGATCTCCTGGCCGCTCGAGACGGTGAGGTTGAACCCGAGGCGGCCATCGTTCTGGATGAGGCCGGCATAGATCGAACCCGATTGGGCGATCATCGCCACCTCGCCCGCATCTTCCCTGGGATAGCCGCCCAGAGAGCTGCGGACCTTGTGGACGCGGTTGTAGAAACCCATGCCATTGCCGCCGCAGACCAGCAGGCCGGATTCCCTGGCGCGGGCCTTCAGCCGGTCGAGCAGGCGAGGTTGCGCATCGCCCTCGACGTAGCAACTGGCAAAGATCGAGACGGCTGGAATTCCGGCCGTGATCGCCGCGTCAACGGTCGCTTCCAGGCGTTGGTTCGGAACATTGAGGATCGCGTGGTCGACGCCTTCCGGCAGTTCCGCGAGCGAGGCAAAGCAGGGCAGCCCCCGCACATCCTGGTAGTTCGGGTTGACCGGGTAGACGTGGCCTTCGAAGCCTGCAGACAGGCATGCGTCGAGGACGCCGCGGCCGAACGAACCCTCGCGGGGCGAAGCACCCACGATGGCGATCGAGCGGGGCGCAAGGAGGGGCTGCAGACGGTGCGAATGGCATGTGTCGGCATCGGATGCGCTCAAGGGAGGACTCCCGGATGGAGGTGAAGAAACAAGGTCAGGATCCTTGCGGTCGTTGCAGTAGGCCGCGCGTCGTTCTGCCGCCCTGCGGCCAGGCCGCTTCGTTGCGGGAAAAGAGCAGGGCTCGTCCGACTGCGACCCGGTTGGGACGGACCGTTGGTCGCGCCGGGAGGCACGATTCCCTCGGCCGGCTGGTCGTGGATCTGCGCGGCCGGAGGCTCTGCGGGAAGAAGGTTTCGTCACGTTCCCGAGGCTTCACGGTTCCAACGGCCCTTGCAGAGGTGAGGCCAGACGAGCTAGTGGCTTTTAATTATTCAGGCAAGAAATTATTGACGGATGCCTTGGCGCCGGGAAGGCTGACAGCACACACACGAATCACCGGATGCCGCCCAGCGATGAACAACGCGATGCAGATATCCAGAACGCCGGGCCATCGGAGATGAACGCGCCAGTGCACGAGCGGAGCAGCTGCCCCTTTGACGCCGAGACGCTTGCGAGTTTCCAGGCGCCGATCGAGGAGGGCCGCGGCCTCCCCAACCGCTGCTACACCGACCCCGCCTGGCTGAAGCTGGAGAACGAGCGCCTGTTTGCACGCACCTGGATGCTGGCCGGTTTCCAGCATGACGTGCCGGGCAAGGGCGATGCCTGTCCCGTCGAACTCGCCGGCATGCCGCTGCTGTTGCTGCGGGACCATGCGGGCGACATCCGTGTCTTCCACAACGTCTGTCGCCATCGCGGCGCGGTCATCGTGCCCGAGCGCTGTACGGGCCGGAAGGTGCTGACCTGCCCCTACCACGCCTGGGCGTACGGGCTCGACGGATCGCTGCGGACGCGACCGCACTTCTTCGGTGGGGATCGCCACGACACGAACCCGGGGCCGGACGCACCCGGCCTGCTACCCGTGCGCCATGCGGTCTGGAACGATCTGGTCTTTGTCGACCTTTCGGGCGAGGCGCCCGAGTTCGAGAGCCACTGGGAGCCCTTTGTCCGGCGCACGCGCGACTACGATTTCTCGGCCCTGCGCTATGCCACGACGCTGGAGTTCGACGTCAAGGGCAACTGGAAGCTCATCCTCGAGAACTTCTTCGACGCCTACCATGTCCCGGCCGTCCACCCCAAGCTCGAGGAGTTCGCGCCGATCCACACGCGGATCGGCACGCAGACCGACGGCGTCTGGTTCCACAACACGAACCCGATCACCGAACCCCAGGAAGGGCGCGGCCTGGGCATGCCCTGTTATCCGGGGCTCGACGAGATCGGTCGCAGGACGGAGTGGTACTTCCATCTGTTCCCGACGACCCTGTTCGAGATCTGGCCGGACCAGATGGCGGTCTTCCAGCTCCATGCGCTGGAGCCCGGCCGCACCATCGAGAAGATCCACATGTATTTCATCGGCGAGGGCGCGACCGATCCGGCCTTCGAGAAGCAGCGCCAGGACGTCTACAGCATGTGGCAGGAGCTCAACACCGAGGACTTCCGGATCGTGGAGAACATGCAGCGGGCGCGTGTTTCACCCGGCTTCGACGGTGGCGTGCTGTCGCCCTTCTGGGACCCGGCGACCCAGCATTTTGCCAGGCTCATGGCCGAGGCGATGACCGGATGACTGCCCTATTGGCCGCTTCAATCGCAAGGGAGAACGCTGCATGAGCGACGAGGTGCTCTACGAGGCAAGGGACAAGATTGCCACGATCACGATCAACCGTCCCTCGAAGTTCAACTCCATGAATCCGCCCTTCATGAAGGAACTGTCTGCTGCCTTTCGCCGTGCCGACCAGGACGGAAGCATTTCGGTCGTCATCCTGACCGCGGCGGGTGACCACTTCGGTGCGGGCTACGACCTGAAGTTCCCCTGGAGCGAGACCTATGGGCGCGGCCCCATGGGCACGCGCAGGATGCTGAAGGACTGTGCAGAGTTCGAGTTTGGTCCCTGGGACTGCTCCAAGCCGGTGATCGCCATGGTGCGCGGCTACTGTCTGGCCGGTTCCTGCGAACTCGCCATGATGTGCTGTATCACCTACGCGGCCAAAAGCGCGATGTTCGGCGAACCGGAGATCCGCTTCTCGACGTCGCCGCCGGTGGTGGTCATGCCCTGGCTGGTCGGCCTCAAGCGCTCGCGCGAACTGCTCTACACCGGCGACATGATCGGCGCCGAGGAAGCCCGCCAGATGGGCATGATCAACAAGGTCTTCGACGACGACAAGCTCGAGGAGGAGACCCTGAAGTACGCCCGCCGTGCCGCGGCGATCTCGCTGGAGGGCCTGCAGACGACCAAGGCCTCGATCAACCGCGGCGCCGAGATCGCGGGCTTCCGCAGTGCGGTCGACTATGGCGTGGAAGTCGGCGCCATCCTCGATGCGGCCGAGACCGAGCAATACAGGCAGTTCGAGGCGGTAAGGGCCGAGAAGGGCCTTTCCGCGGCGATCCGCTGGCGCGAGGGCCAGTTCGAATAGGGCCTCGCCAGTTCCCAGTCTGCAGTGCTTCCGGACCGGAGCCGATGAGAGGAAGTTCGACAGCCACGCATTTCGACAAGTCCAGGGAGAACGTCGATGGACATACAGGAATTCGAGGATCGCAAGGCGGCCGGGACACTGAGCCGCCGGGATGTCGCCAAGGCCATGGCAGCCGCCGGTCTGGCTACGGTCGCCTTCCCGCTGGGCGCGGGCCGCGCCGCCGCCCAGGACGGGCAGGCACTTTCCTTCACCTAGGCGGGCTACGACATTCCCGAACTCTACCAGCACTACGCGGACAAGAACGGCGCCCCGCCCGACTACGCAATCTACGCCGATGAATACGAGGCCTTTCAGAAGGTCAAGCAGGGGTTCCAGGCCGACCTTGTGCACCCGTGCAGCCCCCTCGTGCCGCAGTGGCGGGATGCCGGGCTGATCCAGCCCATCGACACCAGCCGGCTGCAGAACTGGCCCGATGTCTTCCCCGCACTGACATCGCTGCCGGGCACCCAGGTCAATGGTGAGCAGTGGTTCGTGCCATTCGGCTGGGGCCGCACGTCCGTGACCAACCGGACCGACCTCGTCGACTGGGACGAGGAGGACTCCTATGGCCTGCTGTGGGATGAACGTTACGCTGGCCAGCTTGCCGTCTTCGATTCCGTCGACGAGACCGTGTTCACCGCTGCGATCTATGCCGGCATCGATCCGTGCAACATGAGCGACGACGATCTCGACACGGTCATGGCCCTTCTCGAGAAGCAGAAGGCGCTGCTGCGCTTCTACGCCATCTCCCAGAGCGATATCACACAGGCCCTGGCCTCCGGCGAGGTGGTTGCCGCACTGACCTGGGACAGCGGGGCCGCAGAACTCAAGGCCCAGGGTATCCCCGTGCGCATGATGCTGCCCAAGGAGGGTGTGGAGACCTGGTGCTGCGGCATGGTGCTCACGAGCAACCCCCCGCATGAGGACAAGGCCTACGACCTGATCGATGCCATGTTGTCGCCAGAGAGCGGTGCCTTCGTGATCTCCGACTACGGCATGGGGCACTCCAACCGGGCCGCCTTCGACCGCATCAGCGACGAGAAACTCGACGAACTGCAGTTGCCCCGCAACCCCACGGAACTGCTCGAGTCGGGAGTCATGTACTGCCTGTTCCGCAACAAGGATCAGGTCATCGAGCGCTTCGAGACCATGAAGGCCGGCTTCTGAGAACCATCGCGCTTCCCCAGCGCAACCAGTGCAACGGCGGCTCAGCTTCGACAGCGGAGCCGCCGTCTGCGGGAGGGTCATTTCCGTGACGACCAGAACCATCACGCGCCTGCTGCCCGACGGTGCCCCGGGTGGGCGCATGGCGCCTCTGGGCTATATCGACCCGGCGTCAGTATCCCAGGGCAGTGCCCGCGAGACCGGGCACATCTTTTTCACCAACGAGACCGCCACGGTGAACGTCGGCGTCTGGGAATGTACGCCCTGCACGGAGGAGGTCAGGGACTATCCCTACGACCAGTGCTGCTTTGTCCTGGAAGGCTGCCTTGCCGTCACCGACGAAGCGGGCCACACCGAGACCTTCGGGCCGGGAGATGCCTTTGTCATTCCCCGCGGCTTCAATGGCTCGTGGCGGATGACGGAGCGCTATCGCAACTACTTCATCACCGTCGAACCGCAGCGCGAGAGTTGACGTGCGGTGCCTGCGCTCCCGCGCCTGGCGCCGGCAGGTCCGATGCGACGTGAACCCGAGCAACGTGAGAAGGCCATGTACCAGATCGATCCGACACGCACCGACCTGATCGAGGAGTTCGATCGGGCGCCGGGCGGCCCCCACAGCGCGGAACTCAAGCAGGTCATCATGCGCCTCAGGACAGGACCCATGACGGAACGCTTCATCGTCGTCTGTACGCGGCGCGGACGCGAATGGGCCGTGGGAAGGATGCCGACGGAGCGTGGCAAACCCGTCGCGTTGGTCGAGGGAGTGGTGTTCGATGACTACGACAACGCCGCGCGGCTGGTCTTCCGCCTGCGCTGGCAGGCCGCTACCGGTCAGGCCCTGGGCTGAGCGTTGGGCGAGGAAGGAACCATGAAGAAGATCATCGCCTACACCAACGTCTGGACCATCGCACCGGGAGACACGCTGGAGGTCAAGGTCAGCACCTACGGGGTGCCGCGCTACCGGGCCGATCTGGTGCGCGTGATCTGCGGCGACGACGATCCCGACCGCGGCATCTATCGCGAGGAAGAGATCGTGGCGCCGTTTTCCGGCGACTACCCGGGGCGCACGCAGATCATGCCGGCCGGCTCCCATGTCTGCGTGCCCAGCAGCGGCGAGTTGAAACATCTGAAGAGCTTCACCGTGCAGGTCTGGGTCTTTCCGACGACGCCGGAGAAGGGCGAGCAGGGGCTCGTCAGCCACTGGGACGAGGACGCGCAGAGAGGATTTGCCCTGGTTGTCGATGGCAGCGGTGCCGCCGCCCTGCGTCTTGGAGCAGGCGCCGGCAAGGTCGTCGTGGTCGCGTCCGGCAAGCCGCTTGCGTTGCGGCGCTGGCATCTGGTCGCGGCATCCTGGGATGCCGCGACCGGGGAACTTGCGGTCAGCCAGGGCTTCGCCGGATCACCGTTCGAAGCCGACAGCTCCTCCTCGGCCAGGGGCAAGGCGGCCTTTGTTGCCGCGGACGCCGGCGATGCGTCCTTGCTGATGGCGGCTTTGCCGTTAAGCCGGAGCGCCACGGGGCAGACGACGCGGTGCCATTTCAACGGCAAACTCGACCGGCCGCGTCTCACGGGCCGCGTCTTGTCAGCCGCCGAGATCGAGGCGCTGGCCTGGGACAACGCACCGCGCGAGCGCGAGCGTCTCCTGGTGGCGGGCTGGGACTTCTCGCGCGACATCGGCAGCACCCGGGTCGCCGACAGCAGCTTCAACGGACTGCACGGCCACACGGTCAACCTGCCGTCGCGCGGCGTGAAGGGGTTCAACTGGAGCGGCCGGGAACAGAACTGGCGCCACGCGCCGCAGGAGTACGGCGCGATCCACTTCCACGACGACGACCACTATGACGCCGGCTGGGATACCGACTTCACCTATGTCGTGCCCGATGGGCTCAAGAGCGGCGTTTATGCCGTGCGTCTGCGTGCCGACGATGACGAATGGTACGCCACCTTCTTCGTGCGTCCGCGACGTGGTACGGCCACCGCCAAGCTGGCGTTCCTTGCCTCGACGGTGACCTACATGGCCTATGCGAACTATCGCTGGCAGGTCCACGAGCGCTTCGCAGAGGCGGCGGAGGTCTTCTGGACCACGCTCGACCGGGGCGATGCCTTCCTGCAGGAACATCCCGAGTTCGGTCTTTCGACCTATGATCATCATTGGGACGGCAGCGGCGTGCGTTATGCATCGCGCCTGCGCCCGGTGATCAACATGGCGCCCAAGACGCCACTGTGGAGCTTCAACCCGGACACCCACATCCTGGGCTGGCTGGAGCACGCCGGCATCGACTACGACGTCATCACCGACGAGGACCTCCACCATGAGGGCGTCGCCCTGCTGGAGCGGTACGAGGCGGTCGTGACGGGCACCCACCCTGAGTACTACACGACACCGATGTGGGACGGATTGCGGGCCTACATCGCTCGTGGCGGCCGGCTCGCCTACCTGGGCGGCAACGGTTTCATCTGGCGCTGTGCGCTTTCGGATGAACTGCCCGGCGTCCTGGAGCTTCGTCGTGCCGAGGACGGCATCCGCTATCGCGACGAGGAGCCGGGCGAGTATTACCTGGAGTTCACCGGCGAATACGGCGGCCTCTGGCGCAGGCTGGGCATGGCGCCCCAGGCCCTGGTCGGGGTGGGTACGGTCGCCGTCGGGTTCGACAAGTCCGGCTGGTACCGCCGCACGCCGGAGAGCTTCGACCGCCGCGCGGCGTTCATCTTCGAGGGCATCGGTGACGACGAAATCCTCGGCGACTTCGGTATCCTGGGAGGAGGCGCCAGCGGTTCGGAGATCGATGCCGTCGATACCATGCTGGGGACGCCGCCACATACCCTGGTGGTGGCACGGTCGGAAGGTCATTCCGAAAACACCTATCTCGTGCCCGATGAGACAGGTTTCCACCACAGCGCCATGGAGGGCACGCACAACCCGAAGGTGCGGGCCGACATGACGTTCTTCGAGACGCCCGGCGGCGGCGCCGTGTTCTCCGTCGGTTCCATCGCATGGGGCGGCAGTCTTCCCCACGACGGTTACGAGAACAATGTCGCGCGCATCTCGGGGAACGTGCTGCGCCGGTTCCTCGATCCCAGGCCTTTTGCCATGCCCGAGTGATCGTGCTGTTGCCGGTCAGCCGGTGGACTGCGGCGCCACCTTCGGGTCGACGATGGCATAGAACTTCCGCAGCAGGCCGTCGCTGCGCCAACTGCACACCGTTCCCTGGGGCACGAAGAACGTATCGCCTGCCCTGAAGTGGTGCCGTGTGTCCTCCGCTTCGACGATCGTGACGTCGCCCTCCACGATGTGGGCGAACTCGTGGACGGAGAAGGGCTGCATGGCGCTCTCGAAGGCGGTGGTCTCCCACATGCCGACGGTCATGTTCCCGATGGCGTTGGTCGTCACCAGGTTGTCCCGCTGGCTGCCGCCGCCGATCGTCATTTCCTGTGGCACGAGCCCTGCCTCCAACGCTTGCGGGGTGAAGACGATGACACCGCCGTCGGCCGAGGCGATCCGGGGCGCCGGCACGCCCGGTGCCGAGTGGGTGATGAAGAACTTGCGCAGGAATCCCTCCTGCTTCCAGCTGATCGGGATAGCCTTGTGCACGAAGAAGCACTCGCCTTGCTCGACCGGCGTTTCCCGGCCCTGGCCATCGATCATCAGGACGCGGCCTTCGAGCACGACCATGAACTCGTCGTCGGGATAGGGCCCGAAGGCTTCCTGCATGTCGGTGGTGGTCCAGACCCCCACGGCAATGCCGAGCGCGGGATCCTGGTAGCAGACATGGATGTGCTGCTCCGGGAGTTCGGACTGGAAGTCACGTGGGTCGAGCTCCATCTTTGCCAGACCTGCGCCTTCCGGGCCTTCACGTTCGAGCCTGATGATGCCTGTCGGGGTCATGGATGTGCTCCGCGTTGACGTTTGGCAGGGTCGCGAACGACCTGTGTTGTTGTACCATGGATGACGGGAAACCGGCAGAAGGCAGGGAGAGGCCATGGGCACGTTGACCGAGGACGCCAGCGGCGGGTGCATGTGCGGCGCGGTGCGTTACCGCGCGGAGGGCGCGCCGCTTTCGGTCATCTTCTGCCACTGCATGAGCTGCCGGCGCCATACCGGCGCCCCCGTGGTCGCGCTTGCGGGCTACCGGCGCGACCAGGTGGTCTATACGCAGGGCAAACCGAGAATCTTCAGTTCCTCTCCCGGCGTCGGTCGTGCCTTCTGCGGCGACTGCGGCACGCCGCTTACCTGGGAGGGCGACGGTGGTGAGATCGGACCCATGGTCGAGCTTCTCGTCAACACCTTCGACAAACCCGAAGACTTCGCGCCGGAGTGCCACATCCACCATCAGGAACGTCTGCCATGGCTCGAGATCCATGACACGTTGCCGCGCTACCGCGTCTGGCACGATGGCGAGGATGCGGCCTATCTTCACGGACCGGCCGATTGAGCGGGGCAGCAACCGCAACGTCCACCGTCGTCAATCCTGATTGGAGCGGATCGTACGAGGCAGGCGCGAGAGCAGTTCAACCCCGTCTTCGGTGACCATGAAGGTCTCGATGAAGTTGCAGCCCGTGCCGCCGGGCCAGTCCTCCCAGATGTCGAACTGGTTTTCGTAGTTGAAGACGAGGCCGGGCTCGATAGTCAGCTTCCCGGGCGTCGGGCCAAAGACCTCCTCGTTCCAGTGGTTCCAGAAGGCGCCCGTCCAATCGGGCGGGAACGAGATACCCAGAGGGTAGCCGCCGATCCACCACGCCTTGTCATAAAGCCCGACACCCTTGAGGTGATCGATCGCAAGGTCGTTCACGCGCGACAGCGGATCGCCGATCCTGACGTTGTCGAGAATGGCATCGATCGAGCCTGCCGCCTTTTCCATCACGTCAATCCAGCGCTCGTCGGCCTTGCCGATGGAAAACGTGCGGCAGTGGTTGACGTGGTAGCGGTGCATAGAGGCGCAGACGTCGATGTGGACGAGGTCGCCATCCTTGACCTTGCGATGGGTGGGCGGCGAGTGGTGCGTGCCAGAGCGGATGCCCGATGCGACCATGGTGTGGATTGCCGGGTAGTTGCAGCCCTGGTGCATCAGGCTTCCGGCCAGGACGCCCTCGATCTGGGTTTCCGTCATGCCCGGCCGCATCGACGTGCGTGCGGCTTCCAGAGCATTGTCGGCCGCCGCGGCGGCCTGGCGCATGATCGCCATCTCGCGCGCCGACTTGTAGACGCGTTGCGTCTCGACCACGAGGGAGGCGTCGACCACCCTGGCACCCTTCGCCCGGAGCTTTTCGGCGAGGGTTTCCACGACCGGTGTGGCGGGTCCCCACCCCCAGAACTGAAGGCCGATCGTGCCATCGATGAGGCCCCTGGCGGTGAGCTCGTCGGCAATGATGTCGAAGTCGTCGGCACCGGCCATCGGGTCGTGATCGAAAATCACGGCATCGCGTATCTCGGGCACCAGGGACACGATGGTCGTGTGCGCGGCGGCGTCGAAGAAGAGGGTGTCATCGCTGTCGGCCCGGACCACCAGCGTGGTCGAATTGCGCAGGTGGTTCCAGATCATGTCGTAGCCGGTCAGCCAGTTGATGTCCGGCAGGCGGCACAGCAGGATGAGGTCGAGACCGGCCTCGGTCATGGCTGCGCGAACCTTGCCGCGCCGCGCCGCGTATTCCTCCGGCGGGAACGGCAGTTCCCAGTCGATGCGGTCACGCAGGTAGGTCTTCAGTTCCATGGGGTTCTCCGGGGCAGGAAGGGCGTTGCGGTCGGGCGCGACCGGGATCACGCAAGTTCGATCAGGATTTCCGTGGGACCGCCCGGGTCGTTGATATTCCAGCCGGGGCCGGTCAGGTCGTAGGGACAGGACGACACGGCGCAGACCAGGTCCATGCGGGCCTCGAGCACGACATGGGCACCCGCCTTGGCCACGGGTGCGGCGGGTGTCGCGAAGATGAATCCGTCCGTCACCGTCGTTGTCGTGAAGAAGTTGACCGCGGGCGGCGGGATCGGGACCTCAAGGTTCAGTCGGGCCATGGCCTCCACGAGGTTGCCCACGCAACTGCGGTGTTCGGGCACACCGAACTGTGCGTAGCGGATGGGATCGCAGGGCGCGATCAGCAGGTCGTGAACCCCATCGGCGCCATCCTCAATCATCTCCAGCATCGGTTCGCGCAGGCGGCTGAGGAGAGTGTCGCCCACCCGCGGGTGCAGGGAGCGCGTCGGCATCCAGGTGTGAAGCGGCGAGAGCCAGTCGGTCATGTCGCCGTCGCGGAAGGCGAAGAAATCCGCCGACTGCCGGCCCTTGGGTGTCGTCAGGCGAACACGGCGGCCTTCGGCGAGGTGGAAGGCCAGGCCCTCTCCTGGCGGGACGGTCATGACGCTCATGGTTCTTTCTCCTGAGGTATGATGTGACCTGCGCGATTCAGCCGCTGACGGCGGGGGCGGGTGCCGCGGCGGCGACGGTAACGAAGGTGTCGTTGTAGGCCGGCTGGCCGCCGGCGGACCAGCGCGACGGGGTCAGTATGTTCGAGAGCGCCGCGGTCTCGCGTGGCTGGCTCCACCACTTGCCCACCAGGGTGACGGCACCGCTGCGGATGACGTCGGTCACCAGAAGTTGAACCCGGATCTCGCCACGCTCGTTGCTGATTGCCACCAGCTGACCACTGCTGAGCCCGCGCAGGTTGGCGTCGTCGGGGTGCATCTCCAGGGCCGGGACGCCCTGGGCCTTTCGCTGGCGCGGCATGTTCGCAAAGCTCGAATTGAGGAAGTAGTGCGACTTCGGCGTCAGCAGCCTAAGGGCGTCCGAGGTGACCGGAGCGGGATCGTCGCCGGCGAATCGCAGCGCCACCGGGCTTTTTGAAGGGTCGGGGCGTGGCGGCGAGAGCTTCAGCCAGCCCGCCTGCTGCAACGCCTCGATGGAGAGGCCGTCCGGCAGGGCGGTGGCCGCGATCTCCTCGTCGCTCTGGCCAAAGGCTTCGTGATCGAGCCCCAGGCGTGGCGCGAGAAGGCGCATGATCTCGCCATGGGACTTGGCTTCGCCCCGCGGAGCCACGGCCGGATTGTTGACCGTGAGATAGTGATGGCCCCAGGCGCCCACGATATCGAAATGCTCGAGCTGGGTGGTCGCCGGCAGCACGATGTCGGCATAGAGCGCGGTATCGGTCATGAAGTGTTCGAGAACGACGGTGAAGAGGTCCTCGCGCGCCAGGCCGCGACGCACCCGCCCGCTGTCGACCTGGACCACGGCGGGATTCATGCACCACACCATCAGGCCCTTGACGGGCGGATCGAGGTCGGTGAGCGCCGGCCCCAGGGCGGAGAGATCGATGCTGCGCTGCGGACCGGGTGCGAGGTCGCCACGGGCCGCAGCGCCTTCATCGAAGGCCGGCGCATCGAAGATGAAAAGACCGCCACCGCGGTGTCTCCAATGGCCCCCGAGCATGGCGAGCGCCGAAAGCGAACGCACGAAAGCTTCGCCGCGCACGGTCTGCTGTGGTGCGACCCCGGCGCGCAGTACGGCGGGTCGCGCCGTGGCAAACTCCCGCGCCAGGCCGACCACGACGCGCGCATCGATGCCGCAGGCCTCTGCAACCCGTTCGGGCGTCCAGGCCGCCACCTGTTCGCACAGGGCATCGAAGTCCGCGGCGGTTGCCCGGGCATAGTCGAGATCGGCCAGGCCTTCGGCCAGCATGACATGGGCAAGGCCCGCCGCCAGGATCGCATCGCTGCCGGGCCGGATGGCGATGTGCTGGTCGCATTGCTCCGCGGTGCGCGTGCGCCGCGGGTCGATGCAGACGACGCGTGTACCGTGCCTCTGGCGCGCCTGCTTGATGAACTGCCAGTGATGATGGCAGGTCGACAGCATGTTCACGCCCCACAGCACGATGAAACGGCTGTCGGCGATCTCCTCCGGGTCGAAGCCCATCGGATGCCCCTCGGCGTGGAGCACGCTCATGGATGCACCGCAGACTTCGCCATGCAGCTTGCAGGCGCCCAGTGCATGGAACAGGCGCATGGGCGCCTGGCGCTGCACCACGCCCATCGAACCCAGGTAGAACAGCGGCATGAGTGCGCCGGGACCATGGTCGGCAATGATCGCCTTGAAGCGTCCGGCTATGGCGTCGAGAGCTTCCTCCCAGCCGATGCGTTCGAAGCTGCCGCTGCCCTTGGGGCCGGTCCGGCGGAGGGGGTGAAGCAGGCGGTCGGGTGCGTAGGTGCGAGCCTGGTAGTCGTTGACCTTGGCGCACAGCACCCCGCGTGTCATGGGATGGTCCCGTGCGCCCTCGACCTTGGTGACCTTGCCGTCCTCGACATGGGCGACCCAGGCGCAGGTGTCCTGGCAATCCAGCGGGCAGCAGCCCTTGATGGTCGTCGTCGCCCGCATGATACCCGCCTCGTCTGGCACTGTACCGGTGAAGTGTGGAGCCTTGGCGCACTGAATGGAACACGAGGAAGCACCAGGCTTGGCCATCACACGCCTCAGGATCCTGCCGCAAACGCTCCCTCTTGCCGAACCGCGAGCGCAATCTGGCGATGGTAGTGGATGGTTCCCTTGTCCCAGTAGGGTGCCATTCGTCCGCCGTCGTAAGCCTCGCAGGTGCGACCTTCCTGAAGCCGGCGGCAGATTCCTTCGTCCTCGGCATTGAGCCCCGCCCAGTCGCTGTAGAGGCGGGCCCGTTGTTTCGAGAACTGTGATGCGCGCGCTGCATCGCCGACGTAGTAGAACCACATGTGCATGATGGTGCGGTCGTGAGCGACGGGCTCGAACAGGACCGCCTGGACACTCTCGGGATAGACATTGATCGCGAAGTTGGGGAACACCAGCCCAAAGACCATGCTGTTGGCCAGATCGTCCCGCAGGCCCGGCTGCTTGGGCAGGTCTAGATCGGCCTGCTCGACGGAAATTCCGCTGCTGGCTCCCTCGAAGCTGTAGCCGTTGAACATGTGGCATCCCCCGGGCCACATAGCGCGGCGCACCTCGTCGGACATTGCGACGTCGAGCTCGGGATGGACGGCGAACACATGGTAGAAATCGCAGTAGTTCTCGACCACCAGCTTCCAGTTGCTCTGAAACTCGAAGCGCATGGCGTCCTCGGAGCGGCGAAAAACCGAGAGGTCGTGGCCGTCGAATTCACGCACGACCGGAGCGATGAATTCTTCAAATGCTCCGGCCCTGCCATCCAGGTTGACAAAGACCCAGTCGTGCCAAGTCTCGCTGCGGATCTCGAACAGCCTGGCCTCTTCGGGACTGCTGTTGCAGCGTGTCTGGTGCATCTTCGGACCGTGATAGTGGGGCCGGCCGTGGAGTGTTCCATCCAGGCCGTACGACCATGCGTGATAGGGGCAGGTCAGGACGGCCTTGCCGTGCAGTTCGTCGGTGACGAGGCGCGCGCCCCGATGCGGACAGACATTGTGGAACACGCGGACGGAGTGGTCACGGGCACGAGCCAGGAACACCGGACGCCCGGCCACAGTGATCGGAAGCACGTCCCCGGGTTCCGGTACGAGGCTGGCCGGCGCCGCAAAGGCCCAAGTCCTCGGGAACAGCCGCGCACGCTCGAGTTCATGAAACGACGGATCTGTGAACGCCGCGTTCGGCAATCCCCGGGCCTGTGCCGTGTCGAGGTCCAGCCTGGCGAGCACGTCGTCCGAGACCGTTGCCCAAGGGCCGGTTTCCTGATGGTCCAGACTTCCAAGAATCATGATCCTGACCTTCTTACTTGATTCTCCGCGTTGACCGGTAGCCGGCCGACCCGTGGTTCTACGGCGCGCAGTTGCCGGCCCCGGCGTCACATGCCGGTCTTAACCTCGTCGAACATTTCGACATACTTCACGAGAAGGCTGGGCTCCCACGACCGGTAGGGAGTCGAGTTCGCCAGATAGCTTTCGATGTCGCCAGCAAGACCCATGGCTTCCAGGATCGCTGGGTCGACGATTTCGTATGTCAGCCTGTTGGCGTGGCCGTAGCCATAGACCTCGACCAAGTACTTGCCGGCCTCTGGAGAGTTCCAGGCGTTGATGAAGTCGTAGGCGGCCTGCTCATCGCCGCCTCCGCGAGACGACATCACGAGACCGCATACCCACGAGATGATGCCGCCTGCGGGATCGTTCATGTAGGCCACCGGCAAACCCTGCTCCTGCAGGCGGTACACCGGTGCGCTCCACAGATAGCAGGCTTCGAGTTCCCCCGAAGCCAGCATGCTTTCGGCATCGGTCTCGGAGGTCCAGTAGGTCCTCAGAAGTTCCTTCTGCTCCGACAGGACCTCCTTCATGGCGGCTATCTGCGTGTCGGTGACGGCAGTGGTGTCCTTGATGCCGAGGATGATCGCGGCGTACGCCACGGCAGCCTCGAGCGAATCCCACATGCCGATCTTCCCGGCCAGTGCCGGATCCTGGAGCAGTCGCCAGCCCAGCTCATCGGCCCGTACCGGGTCGATCCGGTCGGTGCGATAGGCGACCGAGTGGCTGCCCCAGTCGTTGGGAAGGAAGATCGGCTGACCGTCGATCGTGTTTCCGGGAATGTCCCTCAGTGCGGGGATCAACTCGTTCCAGTGAGTCAGGCGCGAAGGATCCATCGGCTTGATGAGGCCGGCGTCATACCATCGCGACACGCTCGTGCTGCATGGGTGCACCACGTCGGCGGTATAGCCGCCCATCAGTTTGGCAAAGGCTTCTTCCTCGTCGGCGAAGAATGCGGTGTCGGGAGAACTGCCGTACTTCTGGATATAACTGGGATGAAGCTCCGGAATCTCATACCCCGCCCATGTGAAGTAGGTCATATCGGCTTCGGCTCGAGCCGAGGTTGCTCCCAGAGGGATGGCCACCATGGCCAGGCCCAGGGATGCAAGTCTGGCATGGAAGTCACGCCGGTCGAGGCACTCCAGAAGATGCGTAGCGGCGACCGTCTTGCTGTCCATTTTTTCCCCCGATCAATTGGCAAATGCTGCAGTTGTGAGCCCAGAGCCTCTTCCGCAGGCCCCGGAATGTCAGTGGATTGTCTCGTTTGTTACCCCAGGTGCGGAAGATACATAAGGCAACCTAATCAAACTGAAATGATGCGAACCTGAAGTCTCATGCCGAAGCAGGAAGAAAGTTTCGCCACAAAACTTAGGAATTCCTGCGCTCGTGCCGACTCAAATTTCTTCCAGCAAGGCATAAGTCTGTCTTATAGAATGTCGCCATGCCGGATCGCATGCCATCCCTGCGGGCCTTGCGGGCCTTTGAAGCCGTCGCGCGGCATCTGAGCTTCAGCAAGGCTGCCGAGGAACTGCACGTCAGTCAGGCAGCGGTAAGCCAGCAAATCAAGGCGCTTGAACTCGAGCTGGGCGGGCTACTGCTTCGTCGCGGGAGCAGGCAAGTCGAGCTCACCGACACGGGTCGGGTCGGGCTGATCGAGATTCGGGAGAGCTTCGATCTCATGGCGCGCGGGGTCAGACGCATGCGCGCCCATCTTGAGAGACAGCTCCTTACCATTCGGGTGGAGCCGACCTTCGCCGCGACCTGGCTCGTTGCCAGGCTCGATCAGTTTCGCAGGGCCAATGAGGAACTCGACGTCCTGATCGACACCTCACTCGAGTTCCCGGATTTTGACAGGGAAGGCATCGACATCGCCATCTGCTTCGGAACCGGAGACCATCCCAGGCTCGAAGGCCAGTTGCTTTTCCGCGATGTCGTGTTTCCCGTTTGCAGTCCGAGGCTGCTCCATGGCCTCAAGCCGCTGAACTCCCCAGCGGATCTCGCACACCATACCCTGCTGCACTTGGAGACCGTTCCGGGCTACGAGGATTGGCCCTACTGGCACGGATGGTTGCGCGCCATGGGAGCGGAAAAGGTGGACGCCAGCCACGGCATGCGTTTCACGGATCATGCGGTGGCACTGCAGGCAGCCGTCGAAGGTGAGGGCGTGGCGTTGGGGACCACCGCCCTGGTTGCCGATTACATTGCCAGCGGACGCCTTGTCGCGCCCTTCGAGGAACACATCGTGACGAAGTTTGGCTACTATCTGGTTTGGCCTGGTGCCTTGGCTGCGGCGCCCAAGATCGTTGCGTTCCGGAACTGGATCTTCGGAGCGGCCAGCATGGTCAGGCCGGGTTGAGGTACGCAGACAACGTTTCAGCCGCGCCGCGGCGGCCTGTCACGAGGCCGCTGCGGCCTCGATGACATGGCGCTCGCGGCGGAAGGGCACATCGCAGGGATCGACGGCCGTGCCGAGTTCCCTGGCGTAGCGGTGGCCCTCGTAGACGGCCGTCGCAATGATGCCGGGGGCGAGGCAGTCGCCGACCCTGCGCAGCGTGCCGATCGCAGCCCCGGGTGTCGCCTCGAGCACCTGCGCAAGCTCACGATACAACCCTTCTTCGGGCGTGCGTGAGGTCACCATGACAATGCCGTCGGCCTGCCGTTCGCTCTCTTGCCTCTGGACCGAGTTCCACAGCAAGGCCTGCCCAGCCTCCACGGCGATCAGTGTCGTGTTGGGCAGCATGGTCACGCCGGCTTCCGCGAGCCGGTCCTGATTGGCTCCGTGCTCCAGGGTGTGGACCATCCACGCGGCGATCCGGGGCAGGGGGGTGGCGAGGCTGACCTCGTAGCCTTCGGCGCTCAGCAGTTCGGCAATCACGCTGGCCATGTAGTAGTGGTCGTCGTCGAACAGCAGCACCCCGGGGCCCGGCGGACGGCGCCCGGCCAGGATGTCGTCGGGTGTGAGGACATGCGCGGCCCCGGTGCCCGGGACCGGTTCGCTCAGGTGGCGGCCATAGCCGTCGCGCCGCCAGGTGGCGCCGGTCGCGATCGCGACATGGTCGGCCCCCAGCTCGATGATCTGTGCCGCCGTCATGCGGCTGGAGCGGTAGACCTCGACATTGGTCATCTTCTGGATCTGGCCAATACGGTAGTCCCGCACGCGCGCCCATGCGGAAAGGCCGGGAAGTCTGCTTTCGCGGCTGACCCGCCCGCCGAGTTCCTCGCCGGCTTCGGCCAGCGTGACGCGGTAACCCCGCAGCCCGGCCACCCGCGCGGCCTCCAGCCCTGCGGGGCCGGCGCCCACGATCAGGACGTGCTCGTCCGCCTGGGCGGGGGCCGCAGTTTCGGGATGCCAGCCCTTGCGCCATTCCTCGCTGAAGGTCGGGTTCTGGGTGCAGCGCGCCGGGGCCGTCATCTGGGTCCAGCCGACGCAGACGTTGCAACCGATGCACTCGCGGATGTCCTCGATACGGCCTTCCTCGACCTTCTTCGGGAGAAACGGGTCGGCGATCGAGGGACGCGCCGCACCGATCAGGTCGACAATGCCGCGGCGGATCGCCGAGACCATGGCGTCCGGCGACGTATAGCGGCCGACCGTGGAGACCGGCTTGGTCGTGACCTGCTTCACGAAGGCGACGTATTCCTCCTGGTAACCTTCCGGCGCGAAGCGCGAGGTCTTGGAATCGTTGTCCCAGTCGGCAACGTTGACGTCCCACAGGTCCGGAAGTTCGGCGAGCATCTCGACCGCCTCCCGGCCCTCGTTCTGCCACTCCAGGCCGTCCGGCCCCATCATCTCGTCGACGGCAAAGCGCACCGTGACGGCGGTGGTGTCGCCGATCGCCTCCTTGGTCTCCTCCAGCAGCTCGCGGAACAGGCGCAGCCGGTTCTCCAGGCTGCCGCCGTATTCGTCTGTGCGCTGGTTGTGCCGGCGGGCGAGGAAGTGGCTGGGCACCGTGCCGTCGTGGCCGGCATAGACGATGACCATGTCGAAGCCGATGTCGCGCGCGCGGATCGCGGCCTGCCGGTGGGCCCGCCGGTAGGTGCGTATGTCCTCCTTGTCCATGGCGCGGGCCTGGATCGGCGCCAGGCTCCAGTTCATCGGCCGATTCATCGGGCCGATCGGGATCTCGCGGCTGTAGAGGTTTGGCGTGTCGTGGCCGTTGTGGACCAGTTCGATGCCGGCAAGGCTGCCGTGGCGGTGCACTTCCTCGCACATGCGTCCGAGATAAACCTCGTCGCCGGAATCCCACATGTTGGTCTCGGCATAGGGCGAGGCATCGCCGCTGGCCAGGAAGTCGCATTGCTCGGTGCAGACGATGCCCCAGCCGCCCTCGGCCTTGGTGCCGCGCATGGCGATCATGGCGTTGGGAAAGACCCGGCCCATGCCGTTGCAATGGGGCACCTGGTAGAAGCGGTTCGGCGCGGTCACCGGACCGATCTTCAGTGGTTCGAACAGGATGTCGTAGCGGGGGTCGCGCGCCATCTGGAAGTCTCCCGATTGTCGTTGGGTGTCGTGCTGGGCCGGGACCGCGGGATCGCCCTGCGGCCCGGATGTCGGCCTTCTAGCGGGGACGCTGTCCGCGCAGGTGGTGGGGGCAGTGCTCGCCCGATTCGAGGACCTTCACCATCGCTTTCCAGACCTCGACGTTGTGGTCGACGAGCTCGCTGCCGAACCGGTCGACCAGGCCGACGCGTGCCTTGCCGGTCATCTGGTCCAGTTCCTGGCGGGCGACTGCGGCGTACCAGGCGTTGCGGTTGACCAGGCGGACGTTCTCGAAGCCTGCCGCCTTCAGCGCCGCCTCGTACCGCGCCGGCGAGGCCATCGCGAAGTCGAGCCCCTCGGCCTCGATGTAGCGTTTCATGTCCGCGCTGGGCTCGTCGTCATGGCTGATCAACCAGTCCGACGCGGCGAACCAGCCGCCGGGCTCGAGCACGCGGAACACGTCGGCCGCCAAGCCTTCCTTGTCGGCAATATGGATGATCGAGTCCTTCGAAAACACGATGCCGAAGCTCCCGTCGGCGAAGTCGAGCGGGCCGGGTTCGACCGCCCGGATCGCGATGCGGTCGGTCAGTCCGGCCTCGGCGGCGTGCCGGGTGGCCGCCGCGCAGGCCGGCGCCTCGATGTCGATGCCGGTGACATGGGCCGCGCCGTGATCCCTGACCAGCGAGACGGCGATGCCTCCGGTCCCGCATCCGATGTCGAGCACATGGGCATCCTTCACGTCGAGGCCGTGGAGGATGCGCGCGACCTCCTCGGGCCCGCCGGGCGAGAGATAACCCTCGCCCCAGACGACAGCCAGGAAGTCGTTGTAGGCGTCGCTGTAGAGATCGTTTTCGTCCAACTTGTTCTCCTTGGATGCGGGATCGTGTCGTGCGCCGCCCTGGTTCGCCGCGGAGCCATCCTCGGATCGCGGATCGGTTGCGGCGGGACAGCGCCGTGCGCGTTATCGCATTGTTTGGCGGCCCGGGCACGATGGAACGTCCCTCTCCCGGGTTCGTCCCACCGTGCCGCCAAGGGCTCGCGCCAGGACTCAGAAGCCCGCGGTAACCTCGCTCCAGTCACGCTCGATCCTGGTGTTCACCTCCGGGCTGGCACCGGGGATGAAGACGCCGGCCTGGAGGATCGCCAGCGGATCCTTTGAGAGCCCGCGCGCGACGAGGACGTCCTCGTCCACGGCCTCGAAGGCCTTCATGTTCGAGTGGCCGTAGCCGTATTCCTCGATCAGGAAGATGCCCGGGCGCGGACCGATCATGGCGTTGATCAGGTCGTAGGCCTTGTCGGGGTGCTCCGCGCCGCTTGCTATGACCAGGCCGCAGACCCAGGTCAGCGCGCCTTCCTTCGGGTTCATGAAGCGCACCGGGATGCCCTGGTTCGTCAGTTCCAGGGGCGAACTGTTCCAGGTCATCGCCGCCACCAGCTCGCCCGTCGCCAGGGCCTGTTCCACGGTGGTGGTGTCGTTGCTGTAGAAGCGCAGCAGCGGGCGCTGCTCCTCGAGCAGAGCCCGCAGTGCCAGGTCAGTGCGCCTTCCTTGGGCTTCGTCCAGGTCCATTCGATGTCCATGCCTTCTGTCTGTTCGACGAGCTGGGCGACCAGCGAATTCTCGCCGGTGGCGATGACGAGTTCGCCGGATGCCAGCGCCTGGCTCAGTTCGGTCGAGGGGGTCGTGAACATCCGGTCGAGGGGAATCTGCGTCTTCAGAAGCTCGCCGCACTCGTTGATCTGCTCCAGGTTCATGTTCACAGGGTCGAAGCCCAGGATGAGCGCCGCGATCGTGAACGCCTCGTAGGAGTAGTTGGTGATCGTCATGCGCCCGGCGTACTTCTCGTTCCACAGAGCCTTCCAGGTCTGGTTCTCCGGGTCCCTGTACTCGGGCGCGAGGTCGGTCCGGATGATCATGGATGTCTGGCCCCAGTCCTCGGGCACGTAGACGCGCTGCCCGTCCACTACCCAGTGCGGCGCGTTCTTGAAGGCGTCCAGCACGTATTCGAAGTTCGGGATCATGCCGGTGTCGATCGGCGCGAGCAGGCCGGCGTCGTACCAGAGCTTGAGCGAGATGCCGCAGGGATAGGTCACGTCCGGCTCGAATCCGGCGCGCATCTTGTTGAAGGCCTCGTCCTCGTCGCCGAACAGGGAGTAGCGCGGCGGCTCGCCATGCTCCGCGATGTAGCTCGTCATGAACTCGGGGACCTCGTAGCCGGCCCATGTGAAGAGAAGATCGGCTGGTCCTCCGGCGCGGCTGCCGCCGGGCTGCCGAGGGTCGTGGCGGTCAGCGCACCGACGCCGAAGGACGCCGCAATGCGGTGTGCCTGACGCCGGCTCAGGCGGCCTTCGCTCAGCAGGTCGTGAAAGCGGGTGGTCTCCATCAGGGGCTTGTAGGTCATTTGCGATCTCCCAAGGTGGTTGATGGCGCCGTTGGCCGGCATCGTGGCTTCACGTCTCCAGTCGGCACGACGTGATCGTCTCCGACTTGGGACCTGCGAGCCTTGTGGGCGAAGACCCTACGGGGCTCCGCGATTGCAGATAGGTGTCATTCTCCGGGTGCCGGCAGCGCCAGACAATTGACTAATCCGCACTTCAGTTAATTCAGAGTTAGTCATATCCTGTTGGCGCCCGCTGCCTCGAGCGGCAAGGATTGGTGACATGACTGGCCGGCATCCCACGCCATGATAAGGAAACAGCTCAATCTTCATGCCCTGCGCGCATTCGAGGCTGCTGCACGCCTCGAGAGCTTCAAGGGGGCGGCAGCCGAACTGGGCGTGACGCCGGTCGCCATCACCCGCCATATCAGGACGCTGGAAGGCGACCTGCGCGTGCAACTCTTCGAGCGCCTGCATCGCGGGGTCAGGCTTACCGAGGTCGGCCTGGAACTGCGCGAAGAGATCGTGCCGGCTTTCGCCGCGCTGGACCGGGGCGTCGAGCATGTCCGCGAACGCAGGGCGCATGACACGCTCCGCATCGGCAGCGAGGCCGCCTTTGCGAAACGTTGGCTGGCGCCAAGGCTTGAGGCGTTTCACGCGCTTCATCCTGAGGTCCACGTCGACCTGCGGCTGCAGGAGGACGACGAGGAGGTCGACGGCATCATCTTCTATGGTTTCCAGCAGAGGTTCGGGCGCAACCGGCACCTGCTGTTCAACGAGACGGCATTTCCAGTGTGCAGTCCGGCCCTGCTCGAAGGTTCCTCTCCGCTGGTGCAGCCCAGCGACCTGTCGCAGCACTGCCTGCTGCACGATGACAGCGACGACTGGTGGCAGCGCTGGTTCGAGACGGTCGGACTGCGAGGGATCGTCCCCCGCAGCAACGAGACCTTCTTTTCCCACGACCGCATCTACGAAGCCGCCATCGAGGGGTGGGGCGTGATGATCGGCGACGATATGGTCTACGGCGACGATCTTGCCGAAGGGCGCCTCGTGCGCCTCTTCGACGGGACCATGGCTGGCAACCAGTTCATTCTGACGGTGCGATCAGCGCCTCCGCGCAGGGCACTGGAGAGCTTTGTCGACTGGATTCTCTCGGCCTGCAGCTCGCACAAGAAACGCATGCAGCAGGTGCTCGGCCAACGCTAGACCGCTCCCAAGGTGGGGCAGATGCTGTCACTCTCGGGATCTTTCAGGCTGGACACTTTCGCGTTCAGCCCCCCTGCTTGGCCGCAGCTCCAGCCATGCACAAGGAGGATGGTAATCAGAACAGTCAGAGGGGACGGGCCAGAGCGCCTGACTCACGCAAAGATAACCGAGTGATGCACGACTCATTTGTCAGCGTTCGTATCCGCCCTTCACAATGAGCCCGCGCGCCGCGTCGATTACCGAGCCGATGCAGGCCCTGGTGCCTGATTGGCTTGCCCAGGTTTTGAAAGGCGCTATCCATGACGATCGAATCCTTCGACAGCTCGGCAGAACTCACAGACATCGTGGAGGCACTACGCCGGGACGGTGCGGTCATCGTCACCGGTCTCATCGATAGCCAAAACGTCGACAGCGTTGCCGCAGAGCTGCGCGCACCGCTCGATCGCAGCGGCCTCGATGGCGTGAGCGATTTCAACGGCGCGCGTACCCAGCGCCTCGACAGCTCACTGGTGGTGGCGCCCAGTTCCGCGCCGCTGCTGGAACATGACATGGCCGTCGCCCTGGCCGATGCCATGCTGCTGCCGCACGCGGTGACCTACCAGATCAGCAGTGTGAACGCGATCGAGGTGCTGCCGGGGGAAACGCCGCAGGTGCTCCACCGTGACGATTCACCCTTTCCGATCAGCATGGCCGGCGCGGAGCTGATGATCGGCGTGATGTGGGCGCTCGACGACTTCACGCAGGAGAACGGCGCGACCCGGGTCGTGCCGGGCAGCCACCGCTTCATCCGCTCCTGGCATGTGCCGCCGCTCGACAACTGGGTGCAGGCGGTCATGCCCAAGGGTTCTGCCCTCATCTACCTGGGTTCGACCTGGCACGGCTCGGGCGGCAACCGCAGCAATCGCGCGCGTCTGGGGCTGATCACGACATACATTGTCGGCTGGCTGCGCCAGGAGGAAAACCAGTACCTCTACAACCCGCCCGAGGTCGCCGCCAGGTTCAGTCCGCGCCTGCGCGCCCTTCTGGGCTATACCTGTCACGGTGCGGGCGAAGACCTCCTCGGCAGCTACAGCGGCGACAATCCCGCCTGGGTCTCCGAGCCGCCGGAAGCGTCCTGGCGTGTCGATCGGGGACAGGTCGCCAAGAAGGCGCAGGCCAGCAGCTAGAGCAGATCACGCCCTCAAGAAGACCGCTTCAAGGCAGCGGCGATTTCCCGTGCGGCGCGAACACCGGAGCGATAGGCGCCATCGCAGGTTCCCTGGCCGCCGACCTGGGTCGCCTCGCCGGCAAAGAACAGGCGGTCTTCGATGGCGCGCGCTAGGTGCTCGCGCTGGTGGGCCTGTCCGGGCAAGGCGCAGGCCCAGGAACCCCGTGTCCAGGGTTCGCTGTTCCATGCCGTGGTGATCGCGCGCAAGACATGCTTGCGGATGCCGTTGCCGAACACTTCTGCTATCCGATCGACGGCGAAGTCCCGGCAGGCCTGCGGGCCCTGCTTCTCCAGCCAGACGGCATGGCGGCCGCCGGTGAAGACCGATACCGCATTGAAGCCCATGCCGTTGACGTCGACCTTGGCGGAGGTACCGTCGTCGCTCCACACCGAGTGGTAGCCCCGGCCGTCGGGTCCGAACACGTCCTTGTCGAAGGCGATGCCCATCTTGTTTTCGGTGCCCATCGGCAGGCCCGCGATGGCCTCGAGCTTCCAGTCGGGAAGTCCTGGCCCAAAGGCGATCTCGCCCGACGCCAGCATGCCAGCCGATACGGTGAGCAATGCTCGCCGGGCCTTGACGGTGCCTTTCGGCGTCTCCACGACGACCCCGGCTCCGGACCAGTCAATGCGTTCGGCCCGCGCATTCAGGGTCACCGGGACATCCGCGCCCCAGGCCGCCACCAGGTTGCCGTAGCCGCGAGGCACCGGGTAGCCCAGCGCGCCGACGGAACTGACGTTGTCGGCGCAGGACACGCCGTCGACGTCGACGCCCCAGCCGGTCGCGATGCTTTCGATGAACGGCGGAGCACAGGGGCTTTCGAGGTCGATCACCTCGCTGATCGCTGCATCCGCTCCATTGCCGCAGGCTGCCGTGATCGCCGCGTAGCTGTCGGTGTAGTAGCGGCGGCAGGCGGCATGGTCATCGCCTCCCAGACGTTTGCCGTTGCGGATGAAGCGGTGGTTCTCGGGTTTGTTGTAGGCGTCCCACGTCGCCCGGCCCAGCGCGATGCCGAGGCGATCGGCGATGCCGGCAAAGGGATTGGCATCGCCATCCGTCAGCCAGGCACAGCCCAGGTCGAACCAGGTTCCGGGGAGCAGTTCCTCCGAATAGGCGCGTCCGCCGATGCGGTGCGAACCCTCGATCACCGTCGTGGAGATGCCCAGTCTCTCAAGTTCCTTTGCGGCCGACAGGCCGGCCGAGCCTGCGCCGATCACAACGACGTCCCGCTCACCTGTCATGTCGCATCTCCCGTGTTGCCAGCGCCGCCGGCATCATGCCGCTGCATGGTCCGCCGTCATCATGAAAACGGGTGGCCCGCAACGCCCCGAAGTGCGCCGCAGGCCACCCGCCTGGAAACCTGCTGGGCAGGTTCGGATCGTCAGTAACCCGCCGTGATCTCCGCAAAGAGCGTGGCGATCTGGCTGGTGAACTCGTCCGAGGTCGGGATCTGGAACTTGCCAGCCCCCAGGATATCGTCCGGGTTGCGGCTGAGGCCCAGCTCGGCGAGACGTTCCTCGCTCACGAGATCGAACGACTTAATGTTGGAATGGCCATAGCCGTAGTCGTCGATCAGGAAACGTCCGGACTCCGGGCTGAGCAGGGAGTCGATGACATCGTGGGCCTTGTCCACGTGCGGCGCGTCGACAAAGATCATGGCGCCGCACACCCATGTCAGGGCGCCTTCCTTCGGCGCTGCGAACTTGACCGGCACGTCTTCGGATTTCAGGATCACGGCCGAGCTGTTCCAGGTCATGGCGGCGACCAGCTCGCCGGCGGCCAGAGCCTGCTCCACCGTCGTCATGTCGTCGGAGTACATGCGCACCATCGGCACCTGTTCGCGCAGGATGTCGGCGACCTTCTGGATGTTCTCCTCGGTCTCGATCTGGTCGAACGGCACCCCGGCGTAGATCGCGGCACACCACCAGGCGTCGCCCTCGCTGGCGATCATGCCGATTTTGCCAGAGTAGCGCTCGTCCCACAGAATGCTCCAGGACTCCTCGCCGTCGGGAAAGTCCACCATGTCGGTGCGATAGGTGACCGACGTCTGGCCCCAGTCCATGGGGGCGAAATAGGTCTGCCCGTCGCGGTCGGCAATGTGCTTCATGGAGGGGATGACATCGTTCCAGTGCTTCAGCCTGGATGTGTCGATCGGCTGGACCACGCCTGCATCGACCCAGTTGGGAGCGTTCGAGTTGCAGGGATGCAGGACATCGACGACGAAACCGGATCGCACCTTGGCAAGACCGTCTTCGCTGCTGCCATACGGCGCCATGTCCGGGTAGGCGCCGTGCTTGGCATGGTACTCGCCGAGAAGTTCGGGAACGTCGTAGCCGCCCCAGGTGAAGTAGAAGGCCTCTTCTCCATCGGCAGCAGCCGGCCGCGCAAGGGCCGGTACGGTCATCAGGGAAACGCCGGTCAAGCCAAGCAACTGGTGCATCTGGCGGCGGGAAAGTTTGCCTCTCGATGCCTTCTCGATCATGTCGTCGACGAATGATGTCGTGGTCATGGGAGCCCCCTCGTTCCTCGTGAATGTTCCCGTCCGGAGTGCGTCCGAACGCCGCAAGCCTACCATTATCGAGGGGACCCGTACTGGCTGCAACTGACTTATCAGGCCTTCAGTTAACTCCCAGTCAACCTGGGGCGTTCGGAATCACCGGAAATCGCAAGGATCGGCGGTGCCGGCGCGGATCGTTTCAGGGCGCCAGCGAGCGCAGGACATCCTCGTTCATCGTCACGCCAAGACCGGGCTTGCGGGGCAGGCTCGCAACACCGTCCTCGATCACATAGTCGCAATCGGCGAACTGCGCGCCCAGTTCCAGGTAGTCGTAATAGAGTTCCGCATAGATCGCGTTGGGCATGACCGCACAGGTATGCAGCATGGCAAGAAAGGCCACCGTGGTGCTGTTCCAGCTATGGGGAGAGATCATCACCGAGTGGGCATCGGCCATGGCGCCGATCTCGAGCATCGTGAGGATGCCGCCGACACCGGCGATGTCGGGATTGAGGACGTCGGCAGCTCTCCGGTCGAGCAGGTGGCGGAAGTGTCGCGTGCCGGCCTGGCGTTCGCCCGTCGTGACGCGCGTCATCGTGGCGGCACGGAACTCGGCCAGGGCGTCCGGGTCGTCGCCCGCCAGCGGCTCCTCGATCCAGTAGGGCCGGTACGGTTCGAACAGGCGTGCTGCGGCAAGCACCTGGCGAGGTTCCTTCTGGATGGCGAAGTCGAGCATGATGTCGACGTCCCAGCCGACCGCCTCGCGCGTCAGCCGGACACAGGCTTCGGCCTCCGCCAGGCTCGACTGACGCAGGGGGTAGATCTTGACGGCGCGGTAGCCCTGGCGGTGCATCATGGCGCACCGGTCTGCGATGGCCTGGGGCGTCTGGAGCGGGGAATCCCACGCGTTGGCATAGACCGGCACCCTGTCGATGATGGCGCCACCCAGCAGGGCGTGTACGGGTAGGCCTGTGGCCTTGCCGAGCAGGTCCCAGAGTGCGATCTCGATGGCGCTGACCGCCGAGGCATAGTCGATTCCGGGGTGCTTGCTTTCCATGGGTTTGGCAATGCGGTGCAGGAAGGCGCGCGGCGAGACCTCCGCCATCTGTTTCAGGGCTTCGCCCAGGGCCAGGATGATCTCGCGGGTCGCCCGTTGCCTGTGGCCCAGCGCATAGGCCTCGCCCCAGCCGACAAGCCCGCTGTCGGTTTCAAGCTTCACGAAGATCATGATCTGGCCCATCGACCAGCCGTCCAAGCTCGGCCTCGGGCCGACCAGAAAAGGCGTCACGGTGGCAATCTTCATTGGATCATCCCAAGGGCTGCAGTGAACACGACCCGGTGCGCTGACGCCCGGAGGCGCAAGCCCGAGGTCCGTCTGTCCCGGGGCGGTGCGGCGGGCAGATCAGGAAAGACTGTGTGCACCTCCGGCGTCAATGCCGTCCTCGTCCTGCCAGTTACGTCCGCCTCCGGCACTGCAGCACAAGCTGTTCTCGCGGTGGCGGCTTGTCTCGTAGTGGGAACAGTCGGCCTTGGACGATCAGTTCGTCGAGAAGCTGGGTGCGGGCGCGATACCCGCGATCTGTCCGGCCACCATCTCGGCGATGGCCAACGATGCGGTCAGACCCGGAGATTCGATCCCGAAGAGGTTCACAAGCCCTGGAATGCCGTGTGCCTCCGGTCCGGAGATCATGAAATCGGCAAAGGACGATTCAGGACCATGAATCTTCGGTCGCACCCCGGCATAACCCAGCTCAAGTTCCCGCTCCATCACATTCGGCCAGTAGCGGCGCACGGACTGACGGAACCCGTCGATGATTTCGGGTTCGACGGTGAAGTCCATTTCATCGACCCATGAAATATCGGGGCCGAGCTTGATGCGACCGCCAAGATCGAGCGTGACGTGCACGCCAAGTGCGCCCGGCACCGGCATGGGGTAGATCAGATGGCGGAAGGGCGAGGCGCCCGAGACCGTGAGGTAGCGGCCCTTGGCAAGGTAGCGCGGCGGGATCGAGCAGGGGTCGAGGCCGGCCATGTCCCGGGCGATGGCATGGGCGCCGTGGCCGGCGCAGTTGACGATACTGCGGCAGGAGAGCGTCATCTCGGCGCCGTCCGCGTCGGCGATGTCGAGCAGCATGCCGCTGACGCCGACCCTTCCGCGCAACACCCGCGTGCGGTGCACGACCATGGCGCCGTGGGCTTCGGCCTCGCCCTGAAGGGCCAGCATGTAGCCGTGGCTGTCGACGATTCCGGTGGAGGGTGAGAGGAGGGCGGCCTCGCAATGCAGCGCCGGCTCCAGGGTCCGTGCGGCGGCGGCATCCAATGGCTGTAGGTTGTCGACGCCGTTGCCCGCCGCCGTCGCCACCAGCGCCTGCAGCGCGGGCAGCTCCTCGGGTGTGACCGCGACGATCAACTTGCCGATGGCCTCGGCGGCAACGCCGTTGCGGGCGCAGAAGCCATAGAGCAGGTCGCGCCCGCGCACGCACAGTCGTGCCTTCAGGCTGCCCCGGGGATAGTAGATGCCGGCGTGGATGACCTCGGAATTGCGCGAGGAGGTGCCTTCGCCGATGGCCGCCTCGGCCTCGATCACCAGAACCTCGCGGCCGGACATGGCAAGTGCGCGGGCTACGGCGAGCCCGACGACTCCCGCGCCGATCACCACAGCGTCTGCGGCTTCGAACATCCCCTCAAGACCTCGTCGCGGCGCCTGGGCCCACGCGCGCCCGCAGCGCTTCTGGTTGGTGTTTTTGCTACCGTGCCGATCCTCGATTGCATTCTCAACAAAATTACATCTCCGTCGCTGGACGGCCGATTTTGGAACAGCAAGATTCCTGCCGTTGCTACCGGGGAATCAGACTTCCCGCGGCCATCCTGATGGTCTATCGCGAGGTAGGCCGTGGCCGTCACGGAACCGGCGAACGGTCAACTTCGGAGGAGCGCATGGGTACGGTCTGCAGCCGGCGGGATATCGACTTCCTGCTGCACGAGGTTCTCGATGTGACGTCGCTTGTCGGGCGCGAGCGTTACGCCATGCACGACCGCGTGGCCTTCGATGCCGCGATCGACCTGGCGTTCCGCCTGGCGGAAGAACGGCTTCAGCCCCATGCCTCGCTGGCCGATGCCGACGAGCCGCACGTGGTCGATGGCCGGGTGGTCCAGATCGCCGAGACCGGGGCGGCCCTCGAGGCCTTGCGCGAGGCGGGTTTCTTTGCCGCCACGGTCGATGAAGAGCAGGGCGGCATGCAGCTTCCCTTCGTCATCGGCCAGGCCTGCGCGGCTTTCTTCAAGGGCGCCAATGTCTCGACCACCGGTTATCTGCTGCTGACGCGTGCAGCCGCCAACCTTCTGGAAGCACACGGTACGCCCGATCAGAAGCAGCGCTACATGCTGGCGATGAACGCCGGGCGCTTCTTCGGCACCATGTGCCTGTCGGAGCCCGATGTCGGCTCCTCTCTCGCCGACATCCGCACGCGGGCGATGCCGCGCGGCGACGGTACCTATGCCATACGCGGCAACAAGATGTGGATCTCGGGCGGCGAACACGAGCTTTCCGAGACCATCGTGCACCTGGTGCTGGCCAAGCTGCCCGACGCGCCACCGGGCGCCCGGGGAATCTCGCTCTTCATCGTGCCGCGCCACAGGCTGGATGGCGACGGCAACCCGGGAGAGGACAACAATGTCGTTCTGGCAGGGCTCAACCACAAGATGGGCTATCGCGGCATCACCAACTGCCTGCTGAATTTCGGCGAGAGCGGGGAAACCATCGGCGAACTGGTTGGCGAGCCCCATCGCGGGCTGGCCTACATGTTTCACATGATGAATGAGGCGCGTATCGGTGTCGGCCTGGGCGCCACGATGCTCGGCTACGGCGGTTATCTTGCAAGCCTTGCCTACGCCCGCGAGCGCCGCCAGGGTCGCCCGCTCGACGGTCGCGATCCCCATGCACCGCCCATCGCCATCGTCGAGCACCCGGACGTGCGTCGTATGCTGCTGCAGCAGAAGGCCTATGTGGAGGGCGGACTGGCGCTCGGCCTGTGGTGCGGTCTCCTGGTCGACGAGCAGAAGACCGCACCCGAGGCGTCTGCGCGCGACCATGCACGCCGTCTGCTCGACATCCTCACGCCCATCGCCAAGGCCTGGCCCAGCGAGTTCTGCTTGGAGGCCAACAAGCTGGCCATCCAGGTTCTGGGCGGTGCCGGATACACCCGCGACTTTCGGGTCGAGCGCCTGTACCGCGACAACCGGCTCAATCCGATCCACGAGGGGACCAACGGTATCCAGGCTCTGGACCTGCTCGGCCGCAAGGCGGTCATGGAGGAGGGGGCCTGCTTTGACGCTCTCGGCGCAGAAATCACGGCCATGACCGGACAGGCCCGCGATGCCGGACTCGATAAAGAGGCGCAGGCCGTGGAGTGCGCGTGGGATGCCACAAGCGCCGCCAGAGAGGCCACCGTCCAGCGCATGGCTCAGCAGGGGCTTGCCGCAGCCCTCGCCAACGCCACGACCTTCCTGCACGGCTTCGGCCATGTCGTGGTCACGGCACTGTGGCTGCGCCAGGCGGTGGTGGCCAGTCGGGCGCTGCCTTCGGCGTCGGACGGCGATGCCGATTTCTACCACGGCAAGGTGCAGGCCATGCGCTACATGGTGCGTCACGAACTGCACCTGGCCCGGGCCTGGCTCCAGGCCACCCTGACCGGCGATGCCACCGTGCTGGAGACCGCGGCCGAATGGCTCTAGGCACTGCGACTGGCCAGTTGCTCAACGTTGATGGCCCATGCCTTGTTCACGGATGCCGTATCCTCTCAGCAAAGTTTAGAAAAAGCTATGCCAAAGCCAGACAATTGATATTTTGATGAAGCCAACCTCCGTTCTAGGCTGACGCCGGTTCGCATGTGAACAGCGGCAAGTCAGGAAGGGGAAGCAGGAATGTCCATCGAACATGTCGAGACGCTCGTGGTCGGTGCCGGCCAGGCCGGGGTGGCGATGAGCGAACATCTGACCAGGGCCGGCCTGCCGCATCTTGTGCTGGAACGCCACCGGATCGCCGAACGCTGGCGCTCGGAGCGCTGGGATTCCCTGGTGGCCAATGGTCCTGCCTGGCATGACCGCTTTCCGGGCATGACCTTCACCGACACCCACCCCGATGCCTTTGCCGCCAAGGAAAGCGTTGCCGATTACTTTGTTGCCTAAGCGGAGCATTTCCATGCGCCGATCCGTTGTGGCGTCGAGGTGCGGGAAGTGCGCCGCACCGAAGGCCGGCCGGGCTTCCGCGTCGAAACTTCGCAAGGCGTGATCGAGGCCAGGAATGTGGTTGCCGCCACCGGGCCCTTCCAGCGCCCCATCGTCCCCGATGTCGTCCCCGCGGACGCCGGCTTCCGGCAGATGCACTCCAGCGCCTACCGCAATCCCGGACAGTTGCCGGAAGGTGCGGTCCTTGTGGTCGGCGCCGGATCGTCGGGCGTGCAGATCGCAGACGAACTCCAGCGTGCCGGGCGACAGGTCTATCTCTCGGTCGGTCCGCACGATCGTCCGCCGCGCAGCTATCGCGGCCGCGACTTCGTCTGGTGGCTGGGCGTGCTCGGCAAGTGGGACGCCGAGGTTCCGGCCGCCGGCCTGGAACACGTCACGATCGCGGTCAGCGGTGCGCGCGGCGGCCACACCGTCGACTTCCGCCGTCTGGCAGCCCAGGGCATGGTCCTGCTCGGTCGCACCAATGCCTACCGGGATGGCGTGCTGGAGGTTGCTTCAGACTTGGCGGACAATCTTGCCAGGGGCGATGCCAACCATCTCTCCGTGCTCGACGAGGCCGACGCCTACATCGCCCGCAATGGCCTCGACCTGCCCGAGGAACCCGGCGCACGGCATATCGAGCCGGATCCTCCATGCGTCACCGAGCCCCTGCTTTGCCTCGACCTTGCCGCCGCAGGCATCGGCACGATCATCTGGGCCACCGGATTTGCGGTGGATTACAGCTGGCTGAAGGTCGATGCCTTCGATGACAAGGGCAAACCCAGCCATCGGCGAGGTGTCTCGAACGAACCCGGGATATACTTCCTGGGACTGCCCTGGCTGTCGCGCCGGGGGTCCTCGTTCATCTGGGGCGTCTGGCACGATGCGCGTCACATCGCCGACCATATCGCCACCCAGCAGGCCTATCGCGCCCATGACGAAGCCGCCCGGAGCGGGGTGAAGGCGGCCTAGAGAACGGCAGGCATGTGCTGTGAAGGGAATGGCGCATTTTCCGGCGGCACCCTGCGATCGCCGGGGGTAAGGTTCGGGCCGAGAGGGTGACAGCCCTCGATCTGCCACAGGAACCGCCATGTCCCCTGCACCTCATGTCGTCGTCATTGGAGCCGGAACGCTCGGCCTGTTCACGGCGGTCAACCTCGTCGAGCGCGGCGCCCAGGTGACGGTGCTCGAGGCGCAATCGGTCGCCTCGGGTTCGAGCGGCCGCTCGGTCGGTGTCGTGGGAACGCAGTTCACCCATGCCTTCGACCTGATGCTGCGCAGCCATGCGTTGCGGCAGTTCCGCGATTGGGAAGCGCGCGGCATGCGTTTCAACCGCATTGGCTATCTCCGGCTCGCCCGGACCGCTGCGCAGATGGCGCTGTTCGAGGAAACCGCCGCGCTGCGGGCCGCGGCCGGGTTCCGCTCCACGCTCTACCGCGGCCGGGACCTGCTGCAACTGGTGCCCGACATGGACCTTGAAGGGCTGGCCGGGGGCAGCTTCGGCCCCGACGACGGCTTCATCGATCCCCACGAGCTCTGCACGATGCTGGCGCAACACCTGCGCGATGAGGGCGGCCTGCTGCGCCAGTCCTGCCGCCTGGAAGGCATCGTGCGGCGCACCGGCGGCTACAGGCTGGAGACCACCGGCGAAGCGCTCGACTGCGATGTCGTCGTCAACGCCGCCGGTGCCTGGGCGCCACAGGTGGCGGCGATGTTCGGCCAGACCCTGCATGTGCAGCCAGAGCGGCACGAAGCGGTCACGATCCTGCTCGACCGGCCGCTCGGCTACACCATGCCGATGGTCATGGACCTGGTGAACGGACAGGGCACGGGGCTCAACTTCCGCCACGACAAGCCCGGCGAACTGATCGCAGAGATTCATCATGTCGAGGACGCCGGGCCGGAAGATCCCGACCGCTACAACGACCAGTGCGACGAGGCCTCCAAGGTCCATCTGGCCGAACTTCTGCTCGAGCGCCTGCCGGACCTGCCTGGGGCCCGGCTTGGACGCGGCTGGGCTGGGCTCTATCCCACCACCGCCGACCATCGTCCGTTCGTGGGACCGATCGATCCGGACGAGCCGTTGCTGGTGACGGCCGCCGGAGCAGGTGGGTACGGGATCCAGCTGTCGCCGGTGATCGGACAGGTTGCCGCGGACTGGGCAGTCCATGGCGCCCCCGTCTCGGCGCCCGGGACCGAGGCGCTCCTGCCGACGTGCGAGCGCAACGTCGACCGCCTGTCCGTGCAGGCCTGACCGGCGTGGACGGTTGCCCGCATTAGAAGCGCCGGCGGAACAGCCCCCGAAGCTGGTAGGCATGCGCGGCTTCCTCGACCAGGACAGCGACCGGGGGCCAGATTGGCGGCGGCGGTCGCCCGGCCTCCGCTCGTGCTCACCGGTGTGCAGTTGTGCTATC
>JAQCLG010000144.1 GCA_027592745.1 Pseudomonadota bacterium
CCCGTGCGGGCCGTGCTGGGCGACGGCGCGGTCTGGCTCGCCGCACTGCGCAGCCTTCTGGTCGGCCTGGGGGCGAGCATCGTCGCCCTGGCCTGCGGCGCGGCGCTGGCCTGGAGCGCGCGCGACATCGCGGTTCGGGGCAACCGCCCCCTGGCGGCCGACCGGCTGGAACTGGCCGGTTCGCTCAACCTGGTGGTCTCGCCCACCGTCTTCGGCGCGGGCCTGTTCGTCCTGCTGCTGCCGCTCGGCCTTGCCTTTTCCTATGCCCTGCCGATCGCCGCGCTGGTCAACGGGGTCGTCGCCGTGCCCTATGTCCTGCGCCTGGTCGGGCCATCGCTGCGGCGCACCGCGGAACACCACGACCGGCTGTGCGCCGGTCTGGGCATCGGCGGCCTCGACCGCCTGCGCCTGGTCGAGTGGCCGGCGGCGCGGCGCGGCATCGCGCTGGCCATGGCCCTTGCCGCCGCACTGGGCGCGGGCGACCTCACCGTCATCGCCCTGTTCGGCAACCAGGACAGCATCACGCTGCCGCTGCTGCTCTATCGTGCGCTGGGCAGCTACCGCACCGGCGAGGCCGCCGTGCTGGCGCTGCTGCTGGTCGCCCTGTGCCTGGCGCTGTTCCTCATCATCGAAAGGGTTGTCGGTGGCCGCACCCGGGCTTGAACTCCAGGACCTGCGCTTCGGCAGGGGAAGCTGGCAGGTCGTCTTCGACCTCACCGTGCCGCGGGGAGCCCTGGCTGCCCTGATCGGCGCCAGCGGGGCGGGCAAGAGCACGCTCCTGGCGCTGGTCGGCGGCTTCGAGACGCCGACGGCCGGCCGCGTCCTGATCGACGGTGCCGACGTCGCCGGCCTGGCTCCCGCACGCCGCCCGGTGACGACCCTGTTCCAGGACCACAACCTGTTTGCCCACCTCAATGCGGCAGACAACGTCGGCCTGGGACTCGACCCCGGCCTGCGTCTGGATGCCGCCCAGAAGGCCAGGGTCGAGGAGGCGCTGGTCCGGGTCGGGCTGGCCGGCATGGCTCAGCGCCTTCCCCGCGCCCTTTCGGGCGGCGAGCGCCAGCGTGTCGCCCTCGCCCGCAGCCTGGTGCGCGCCCGCCCCCTGCTGCTGCTCGACGAGCCGTTTGCGGCGCTGGGGCCGGCCCTGCGCCGCGACATGCTCGAGCTGGTCGATACCCTGCGGCGCGAGACCGGCATCACGGTGGTGATGGTCACCCACGAACCGGCAGACGCCCGCCGCATCGCCGATCTCACGGCCTTCATGCACGAAGGCCGCATCCTGACCGCCGGTCCCACGGCATCCGTGCTCGACCGACCCGGCGATCCTGCCCTGGCCGACTACCTGGGCGTCGCCGATCCCGCCCCATCGCCCGGCAACTGACCTCAGCCAGGATCGGGGGATAACACCAAGCGCAGGCGCGCGCTGCCAAGCGGCGATGAGTCAGGCTCATCGCCGCTTGGTACAACAGGCACGCACAGCAGCAGAACGCGGGCCAGCAGAGCCAGCAGAGCCAGCGCATCTTCACATCTCTCCTGATCCCGCTACCGATGCTAGGGTCGCGGATGAATCGGAACACAGCGCCGGACAAGGACACATGACAAGCCAGGACCTTGCAGGACAGGTGGCCGCCGTCACGGGTGCGGCCCAGGGCATCGGACTGGCCATCGCCCGCTGCCTTCACGGCCGCGGCGCCACCGTCTGGCTGCTCGACGTCGACCGGCCGGCCGTCGAGGCCGCCGCGGCGAGCCTGGGCACCCGCGCCCGCAGCGCCGCCGTCGACATCACACGGGAAGACAGCCTGGAGGCGGCCTGCGCCGCCATCATGGAACGGGACGGGCGGGTCGACATCCTGATCAACAACGCCGGCGTCTATCCGCCGGGAACGCTGCGCGAGATCACCGTGGAGGCCTGGGACCGTGTCTTTGCCATCAACTGCAAGGGTGTCTTCCTGGCCAGCCGCGTCTTCATGGAACCGATGATCGCGGCGGGATACGGCCGCATGGTCTCGATCGTCACGGTCGATGCCTACATCCCCAAGCCGAACATGCCCCACTACGCCGCTTCCAAGGCCGCGGTGCTGAGCCTGGTCAAGACCTTCGCCCAGGAGCTGGGACCGCACGGCATCCTGGTCAACGGCGTCAGCCCCGGCCCGGTCGCCACCGAGCGGGCCAAGAGCGAGGGCTGGCTCGCCAAGCACATCCCCAACATCCCGATCGGGCGGGCCGGCGAACCCGAGGACATCGCCGAGGTCGTCGCCTTCCTGGCCTCCCCCGCCAACCGCATCATCACCGGCGAGACGGTGGTGGCGAGCGGCGGCATGACCATGGTCTGAGGCGCTCAGTCCAGGTCAAGGGCGCGGCGCAGTGCGAGCTTCTCGGGCGCGGCGACCAGATCGCTGGCAAACACGGCGTCGGGCTCGCGAAAGGCGACCTCGACCTTCTCGTGTTCGGGCACCAGCGGTTCGCCCTCGCCCTCGACGAGAAAATAGACCGGCGTGTAGGGCTTTCCCGTCCACGGGCTGATCTTCGTGCCGGGGTCGTGCAGTTCGGCAACGACACGCACGGCAAGGCCGGTTTCCTCGATGAATTCGCGCACCACGGCCTGTTCGGCGCTCTCGCCGGGATCGACTCCGCCGCCCGGGTACTTCCAGGCAAAGACCGTGCCGACCCATTCGGCGGCAATCAGCACGCGGCCGGCACGCAGCAGGACGCCGTAGGCGCGGTAGTTCTGGGGATCGGCCATGGTTCCTCGTGCTCGCCTCTGGCATCGCGCTCGGCGCTTCCTATGTTAGCCTTACCCTGACTGCAATGCCGCCGGGAGCAGCCATGACCGTCCACAGCAACGTCCTCGAGATGATCGGCAACACGCCCATGATCGAGGTCACCAGCTTCGATACCGGGCCCTGCCGCCTGTTCCTGAAGCTGGAGAACCAGAATCCCGGCGGTTCGATCAAGGACCGCATCGCCCTGTCCATGATCGAGGCGGCCGAACGCAGCGGCGCGATCAAGCCCGGCGGCACCCTGATCGAGGCGACCGCGGGCAACACCGGCCTGGGCCTGGCGCTGGTCGCGCGCCAGAAGGGCTACCGCCTGATCCTGGTGATCCCCGACAAGATGAGCCAGGAGAAGATCTTCAACCTGCAGGCCATAGGTGCCGAGGTGACGCTGACCCGTTCGGACGTCGGCAAGGGCCATCCCGAGTACTACCAGGACATGGCCCAGCGCATGGCGGGCGAGATCGAGAACAGCTTCTTCGTCAACCAGTTCGGCAACACCGCCAACCCGCTGGCCCACGAGACCGGCACGGGACCCGAGATCTGGTCGCAGATGGGCCACGACGTCGATGCCGTGGTCGCAGGCGTCGGATCGGGCGGCACGATCACCGGCCTGGGGCGATTCTTCGCCAAGGTCGATCCCACGGTCGAGATGGTGCTGGCCGACCCGGAGGGTTCGGTGCTGGCCAACTACATCAAGACCGGCGAGATGGGGCCGCTGGGTTCCTGGCTGGTCGAGGGCATCGGCGAGGACTTCATCCCCGAGGTCTCCGACCTCTCGCTGGTCAAGTCCGCCTACACGGTCAGCGACCGCGACGCCTTCCTGACCGGGCGCCAGCTGCTGAAGGACGCAGGCATCCTTGCCGGCCCGTCCTCGGGCACTCTGATCGCCGCCGCCCTCGCCTATTGCCGCGACCAGACGCAGGCCAAGAAGGTCGTCACCTTCGTCTGCGACAGCGGCAACAAGTATCTCTCCAAGATGTACAACGACTACTGGATGCTCGATCAGGGTTTCCTGCAGCGGCCCCAGCACGGCGACCTGCGCGACCTGATCGCGCGGCCCCACGCCGACCATGCCTCGGTCACGGTCAAGCCCGACGACACGCTGGCTGCCACCCTCGCCCGCATGAAGCTCTACGACGTCAGCCAGCTTCCCGTGCTGGACGGCGACCGCTGCGTCGGCATCATCGATGAATCCGACATCCTGTGGGCGATCCACCACCGCCAGGAGAACTTCCAGGACAAGGTCAGTTCGGCGATGACCTCGGTGATCGAGACGATCTCCCACAAGGGCGCAATCGAGGACCTGGTGCCGATCTTCCGCCGCGACCTCACCGCCATCGTCGTCGATGGCGACCGGTTCCTCGGCCTGATCACCCGCATCGACCTGCTCAACCACCTGCGCCGCGGCCTGCGCGAGGGCTGAAACCCTCTACAGGGCGGGTCGCCGCTCCGCAGCGTCGAGCCAGGGACGGCGCGCCTCCAGCGCGGCCCCCAGACGGAAGACGGTCGCCTCGTCGTGGGGCCGCCCGACAAGCTGGATGCCCGTCGGGAGGCCCGCACGCGTGCGCCCCGAAGGCACGGCCAGCACCGGACAGCGCCCGAACATGTTCCAGAGCACGGTCATCGACGTATCGGTATCGGTGACCTCCTTGCCGTTGACCGGGAGCATGGTGCGCTGCCAGTTGGCGGCGGGAATCTCGGGGCAGGAAACGGTGGGCATGACAAAGGCGTGGTGGCCGGCAAACATCGGCCCCAGATGTTCCTCCCAGACCACATCGGCGACCTCGAAGGAACGGCGGTAGTCTTCGGCGGAAAAGCTGCGCGCGGTATCGAGCAGTTCGGGCACGTAGTCGCTGAGCACATCGCCGTGTTCGGCCACGGCCTTCTCCAGCATGCCGCAGAACAGGAACTCCTGGTTGCCGTGGCCCAGACGGATCGCCTCGCTGGCCCAGTCGACGGGGATCTCGACGAGTTCGGCCCCCGCATCGGCAAGGGCGGCCAGCGCCTCCAGGGTCTGGACGCGCACATCCTCGATCACCTCGTGATGTCCCATGTCGATCGCATAGGCGATCTTCATGCCCTTGAGGTCGCCCGCACCGCCCTTGATCGTGGGCCGCTTGGGCAGGCTGTTGGGGTCGAGCGGATGGGGCCCGGCCATGATGTTGGCCATCACGCGGGCATCCTCGACCGTGCGGGTCATGGGCCCGTGATGGACGTAGGTGTTGGACGAGGAGAACGTCGGGATTGCCCCGTAGGGCGCCTGATACCCGACAATGCCGCATTGCGAGGCGGGCTGGCGGATCGAACCTGTGCTGTCGCCGCCGGTCGCGATGGTCGTGGCGCCTGCGGCCAGCGCGGCCGCCGAGCCGCCCGATGAGCCCCCGACAGAGACATCCAGGCGCCACGGGTTGCGCGTGACGCCCCACAGGCGCGAGTGGGTGGCGTAGAGCCAGGCGAACTCCGGCATCGTCGTGCGGGCAAAGACGTTGGCGCCCGCGCGCATCAGCCGTTCGATCGCCGGATCGGTGCGCCCCGCCACCCTGTCCGTGTCGATCAGCGAAGCCGAGGTCATGCGCTTGCCCTGGATGGGCGAGTTTTCCTTCACCGCCATGGGAATGCCCTCGAGCCGGCGCAGGCGACCGTCCTTGCGGGCGAACTTGGCCTCCGACTCGCGTGCGCGGCGGCGCGCCTCGTCGAAATAACGGTCGGCGAAGGGATTGACCGTGCCGGCGATCGACTCGTAACGCGCGATCACCGCCTCGAGCAGTTCCACGGGCGAGAGCCTGCCGTCGTGGAACAGGGCCATGGCCTGCGTGGCGCTGAGGTAGCAGAGATCGTCGCCGTTCATCCGGGTCTCCCTTTCGCGGGCGCCAGCCTCACCGGGAATCGGCGGCGCGTCCAGCAGCGAGCCTCGCGGGCCTTGACGGCAGGCGCAGCGAGCGTCATGGCAGGGGCCTGAGACAGGAGCCTGCAGCATGAGCGAGACGACCCGGCCCAACCGCCCCGGCTTTGCCACCCGCGCGATCCACGCCGGGCAGCAACCCGACCCCACGACCGGCGCCATCATGACGCCGATCTACGCGACCTCGACCTATGTCCAGCAGAGTCCGGGTGTCCACAAGGGCTACGAATACTCCCGCTCGCAGAACCCCACCCGCATGGCCTTCGAGGCCTGCGTCGCCGACCTGGAAGGCGGCAGCCGCGGCTTTGCCTTCGCCTCCGGCCTGGCGGCCTCGGCCACGGTGCTCGACCTGCTCGACAGCGGCGACCGGGTGGTCGCGGGCAACGATCTCTACGGCGGCACCTACCGCCTGTTCGAGAACGTGAGGAAGCGCAGCGCCGGGCTCGACATCGCCTTCGTCGACGTCACCGACGAGGCCGCCCTGCGCGCCGCGATCACGCCCGGGACGAAGATGGTCTGGGTCGAGACGCCGACCAACCCGCTGCTGACCGTGGTCGACCTCTCCATGGTTGCCCGCGTCGCGCGCGAGGCCGGCATCCTGTGCGTCGCCGACAACACCTTCGCCACACCCTTCGTGCAGCGCCCGCTGGAGCACGGCTTCGACATCGTCGTGCATTCGGTGACCAAGTACCTCAACGGCCATTCCGACATGGTCGGCGGCATCGCCATCGTCGGCGACAACGCCGAGCTGGCCGACCGGCTGGGCTACCTGCAGAACGCCGTGGGCGCCGTCGCCGGGCCCTTCGACAGCTTCCTTGCCCTGCGCGGCCTGAAGACCCTGCACCTGCGCATGGAGCGCCACTGCGCCAGCGCCCTTGAGGTCGCACGATTCCTGGAGGCCCATCCCAAGGTCGCCCGCGTCCACTATCCCGGTCTTGCGAGCCATCCCCAGCACAAGCTGGCGGCGCGCCAGATGGCGGGCTTCGGCGGCATGGTGACGGCGATTCTCGATACCGACATCGACGGCGCCCGCCGCTTCCTGGAGCGTTGCGAGCTCTTCGCCCTGGCCGAGAGTCTGGGCGGCGTCGAAAGCCTGATCGAACACCCGGCCATAATGACCCATGCCTCGATCCCCAAGGCGATACGCGAGGAGATCGGCATTTCCGACAGCCTGGTGCGCCTCTCGGTCGGGGTCGAGGAGATCGCCGACCTGATCGGCGAACTGGATGCGGCACTTGCCGCCATCTAGCCCTCCCGCCGGCGGCATGCGCACGCCGCTCCTGATGCTGATCGCGCTCGCCTTCATCTGGGGGGCGAACTGGCCGATCATGAAGATCGCCGTGCTGGGCGTGGAACCCTGGATGTTCCGCGCCATGTGCACCCTGGGCGGGGGCGTCGGCATGCTCGCCCTGTCGTACGCCGGCGGCCACAGCATCCGGGTGCCGCGCGACCAGCTGATCTGGCTGGCCGCCGTGGCGCCCTTCTCGATCGCCGGCTGGATGGTGTTTTCGGCCCTGGGCGTGGGCCTCATGGGTTCGGGGCGGGCCGCGATCCTGGCCTACACCATGCCGCTGTGGGCCGTGCTCTTTGCCCGTTTCGTGCTGAAGGAACCGCTGACGCCGGGGCGCCTGTTCGGCCTGGCCCTGGGCATGGGCGCGATCGCCGTGCTGCTGAGCCACGACTTCTCGATGATCGAGGATTCGCCGCTGGGCGCCTTCTTCATGCTCTGTGCGGCGGTCACCTGGGCCTTCGGCGCGGTGCTCTTCAAGCGCGCGCCATGGCGCCTGCCGGTGATGGTCATCGTCGGCTGGCAGCTCGTCCTGGTCGGCATTCCGGTGACCCTCGTCGCCCTGGTGAGCGAACCCCTGCCGACCCAGGGCGATCTCTGGGCCTGGCTGGCGGTCGCCTACAACATCGGCCCCAGCGGCATCCTGGGATTCTACCTGTGGAACCGGGTGCTGATCCTGCTGCCGGCCGGCGCGGCCGCGGTCGGCAGCCTGGCCGTGCCGGTGATCGGCGTCATGGCGGGCGCCCTGGTGCTGGGCGAGGTGATCGGCTGGCGCGAGTGGACCGCCCTGCTGCTGGTCGCCACGGCGATCGCGACGGTGATGGGCGCGCTGCCGGGCATGGCACGGACGGTTCGACCCGGAACGGAGGCAGGACGGTGAAGTTCATCTTCATTGGCGGCGCCCAGCGCGCCGGAACCAGCCTGCTCCACAGCATCGTGTGTTCGACCCAGGCGACGCCGCCGCCGGTCGCCGAGGACGGCACCGTGCGTTACCTCGCCATGGCCCACGAGGACACGATCCGCCGCTTCGACCAACACGCCGGCCATTTCTTCCAGGACCGGGACGAGGCGGCACGGTTCTACCGCAGGCTGATCCTGCAATACCTGGAGCAGGTCGCGAAGCGCTGGCCCGACGCCAGCCATGTGGTCCTCAAGCAGCCCCTGCTGACGCCCCATTTCCCCACCCTGGCCAAGCTTCTGCCCAAGGCGGGTTTCATCATCGCGATGCGCGATCCCCGCGACATTGTCGCCTCGCTGCTGGAAGTCGCCGATCGCGAATCGGTCGAACTCGGGACGCCCTCGGCGCGCAAACGGCCCGGTCCGTTCACGTGCCACGCCCTGCGCTTCTACGAACGTCCCATGAAGGCCTTCGGCTCGCGGGACGGCAAACGCGCGGTGTGGATCCACTACGAGGAGATGGTGCGCGACCCCGAAACGGTGGCACGGCGCCTGGGCAGCTTTACGGGCATCGACCTCTCCGGTTATCAATCCGGCGAACCATGGCGCGGCTGGAGCGACGGCACCGTTGATCTCGAGGAACGCCGCAAGAGCCCCTACTTCTCCCCGCTCTGGGGACAGGTCGTGACGGCCGAGCGAATCGGGGCCTGGCGGGGCATCCTGACGGAGAAGGAAGCGGTGGCGGTGACCCGTGCCGCCAAACCCATCATGCAGGCCTTCGGCTATGGCGATGCCGGAACGCCCGTGCCAGGAACGACAACAGGAAGACAGGAGTAGGGGCCCATGGCCGAGAGCGAAAGCAACATTGCCGGCGAGAAGCTGATGTCGCTGATCCAGCGGATCGAACGCCTGGAAGAGGACCGCGCCAACATCGGCGCCGACATCCGCGAGATCTACCGCGAGGCCAAGGGTATCGGTTTCGAGCCCAAGATCATCCGCCAGCTCGTCAAGATGCGGAAGATGGAAGCCTCCGACCGGCAGGAGGAAGAGGCCCTGATCGAATCCTACATGGCCGCGATCGGCATGGCCTGAGCGCCCGGCGCCGGCGGTCCCGATCGCGGGGACCGCCGCCGCGCCGCGCGTTATCCCCACAGCACCCTTGGGTCGCCGAAGGTTTGCGGGCACGATGGGCCATGGTCGAAACCCGTCTCGTCAGCGAACTCAAGCGCCGCATGGCCGCCGCCAGCCTGTCGCAGAAGCGCCTGGCGCTGGCGGCGGGCCTCAACGAGACGGCGGTGCGTGACATCGTCGCCGGCCGTTCGCGCCATCCCCGCCACGATACGCTGGAAAAGCTCGCCGCGGTGCTGGGCTGCGGCGCGGCCGACCTGATCGAGCCGCGCAACGGCGCCGCCGCGGCGGCGGCCGATGGCGAGGGTTACCTGCTGATCGGGCGCTACGACCCCGAACGCCACGGCGTGCGCGAGACGATCTCCCACGACGATGGCGCCGCCGAGGTCGCCTTCCGCGCCGACTGGCTGGCCGAACTCACCCGCACGCCGGTCAACCAGCTTGCCGCCATCCAGATGGAAGGCGACAGCATGGCCCCGACCATCGGGCCGGGCGACAGCCTGCTGGTCGACCTGACGCAATGGTCACCGGGGGCGGACGGCATCTACGTGCTGCGCAACGGCGACGGCCTGCTGGTCAAGCGCCTGGCGGTCGATCCGCTGCGCCAGCTGGTGACACTTTCGTCGGACAATGCGAGCTATGCCCCGCTGACGCCCATCACCATGGCCGAACTCGATCTGGTCGGCCGCGTGATCTGGGTCGGCAGGCGGGTCTGACGGCTGCGGTTGCAAATCCCCCTGCAGAGTCCTTAAAATGGCCTCATCCGAGGCGCCGTGAGCGCCCGCGCCGTCGCGAACGACGCGACGGCTTTTGCCGTTTT
>JAQCLG010000145.1 GCA_027592745.1 Pseudomonadota bacterium
CCCAGGGGCAGCCGCAGCACACGCTCGGCGCGTGCGGCCCTGCCCGCCCGGTCGAGCCATCGCCGCGCAAGCGCCAAGTCCTCCAGATGGCCTTTACGCGGAGCGTCGTCATCGAACAGGGTCACGGCATCGGCGGTCATGTCATGCAGGGCAGCGACAAAGAGCGTGTCGTCGGGAATGGAGATGCCGCGCCGCGCCAGCCCCTTGCGCGTCTCGGTCTCGTTGAGAAACCCTGCCAGCAGCCGGGCGTTGACCTCGCCCTTGTGACCGCCGCAGGCGCCGCAATGCAGGGCACTTGCGTGGGGATTGTTGACCACCCCGGCGCCGTGGCCGACCAGCAGGACCAGGCGGGCGAAGCCTTGCGTCATGGACATGGCGCGCAGGGCCCTTTCGGCCAGCGCGATCCCGGTCGTCGGGTCCAGGGACCGCGCCAACTGCGGCGCCGGCGCCTTGGCCCGGGTCAGCGCATCGCGCAGCAGGCGCGCGACGTAGATGGGCCCCGATGCCTCGACAAAGGCAAAGGAAGAGACCGCCGCCAACTTGAAGCGGCCCCAGGCGCGGGTGGCGCGCGCGGACAGCCGCGCGGAGCGTTCGTCTTGCTCCGTGCCGCTTGCCCGGGTACGCAGCGCCGGGTTCAACAGCACCGGAAGCCGCAACTCCTCGGTATCGCTGGCAAAGTCACGATGGCTGACCGGCATGCCGAAGAAGCCGGCAAAACCCATGGTCCTGATCCCCGGGTCGGCCGCCTCCAGCGCCCGGCGGAAAACCTCCGAACGCACGTCGATGCAGAACACGGCCTGTAGCGAGGGTGTCGCGTCGGAGGCGTCTTCCAGCGGCGCCGCAAGAGTCGCGGCAAGCGCACGCTCGCCCGCCCGCTCGGCCGCTTCCTGCAGGATGGCATCGACCACCAGTTCGGCGGTGGGGACGAGCGGCTGGGCATAGGCAGCCCGGGCGGCCTGCCAGGTTGCCGCAACCCGCTCGCCGCAGCGCTGCAGCAGGGCCTCCTCCCAGACCAGGCGAAGCGCCAGGAGTTCGGCTGCCGTGGTGTCGGTCCGGCCGTCCAGCTCGGCCTGCCAGAGGAGGTAACGCGCGTATTGCGCCCAGCCCCCCAGATCCATCAGCAGGCGATGGAAGTAGGCTTCCTACTCTGCAGCGTCCAGGCCCAGGGAGGCAACAGCCCGGACAGCGGCCTCATGCGCCCCGGTCGGCGCGGTAGCCACATGGGTGCAGAAGCCCTTCAGCCCGGCAATCTCGGGTGTCAGGTCGTGGCTGGCGAAGCTGCGCCAGCGGCGGTAGGCCCCGCCGTGCCGGGGCGCGGCCCAAAGGGCCTGGCCACGGTCGAAGTGGCCCGCCGCCCAGGCGCCGATGCGTTCGGCGACCAGGCCCGGCCAGTCCGTGCCCGTCGCCGCCTCTGCGAGTTTGGCGATGGTGGGCAGCGCACGGGGCGTTGTTCCTTCACTGGCCGCAGCGCGCTTGAGGGCAGCGAGATCCCGCGGCCGCTGCGGGTCAGACGCGGCTGCCACGGCCGCTGCAAGATCCTCGTCGCGGATGCGTCCGTCGGCGATGCGTTCCCTGTACCAGGCGCGCGGCATGGTCGCCCGTGCGCCCGCAGCCCGGCCGAGCCGAGCGGCGGCAACACCCAGCGGCTCGCTGCCCTGGCCGAGGAAGGGATTGACCGCTACGCTTGTGGCAAGTGGCCACAGCAGCGGGATGGCATGAATTGCCGCGGCGATGGCGGGGCCGGGATCCATCATGATAGGTACCTCCCACATGGGTGTTCAGGCGACGCGCCGCGAGGACCAGCCGCCGAGCAGTCGATCGATCACGGCATTGGCGTAGAGTCCGTTGGCAAGATGGATACGCAGGCCCGCGGCGGCGGGATGGCCCGACCAGGAGGGGAACATCGCCTGGGCCACCGCGACGCCCCCGAAGCTGAGGACGGCAAGCACGATCAGGGTCCATTCGAGGGGGCCGGGAGGCGGGGGCGGCGGAAAGACCGAGGCCGTCAGAACGTCGGCGCCCGAATGCAGGGCGAAGTAGCCGACTGCGGCGGCAAGCGAGAAGAGCCCGGTGCGCAACGCCAGGGGACGGGGCGCGAGCTCGGCCAGTCCCTGGGCCAGCAGATAGGCGGTGCCGAAGATCAGGATGGCGCCCAGCGCGATCGCCTGAGGCGGCTTTTCGGCAAAGCCGAAGAAGCCGCCCACCACCGCGTAGATCAGGAGCGCCAGAGCGAAGGCGCGCATCACCGCCCGGCCGCCGGGTACCGCCACCGGCCCGGGCCGTGCGATCGCGGCGACACCCTCGATCGCTTGGCCCGAGGTCAGGAAGGCGTGGGCCTTGTAGAGGGAGTGGGCGACGATGTGCAGCAGCGCGAGGGGAAACAGGGCCAGACCACACTGCATGATCATGAAGCCCATCTGGGCGATGGTCGACCAGGCCAGCGAGGTCTTCACCGCCGACTGGGTGAGCATGACAAGGCCGCCGACAATCGCCGTGAGGCCCCCAAGCCCGACCAGTGCGGCCAGCACGACGGGCGCAGTGAGCATGACGTCGGCGAGGCGGATCAGCAGGAAGCCGCCGGCGTTGATGACCCCGGCATGCAGCAGGGCGGAGACCGGCGTGGGCGCCTCCATCACCTCTGTGAGCCAGCCGCCGGTCGGGAACAGCGCCGACTTCAGGACGGCAGCCAGCGCCAGCAGCGCGGCAGCCGCGGGCAGCAGGGCCGGAACCTGCGCCTGACGAGCGCGTGCGAGGATGGCGGCGATGTCGTCGGTGCCGCAGGCGATGACCAGGAATATCGAGGCCGCGACGATCGCCGCATCGCCCAGACGCGCCACGATGAACTTCTTGCGCGCCGCGCGCTGCGCATCAGGCCGATCGGGGTAGAAGAGCAGCAGCCGGTGGAGGCAGAGGCTGGTGGCGATCCATGCGGCCACCAGCAGGGTCAGCGTGCCTGCCTGCACCATCAGCAGCACCGCGGCGAGCGTGGCGCAGAGCCAGCCGAGGAACGCGCCCTGCCTGGCTTCGCCATCCAGATAGGTCGCCGAAAAACGCACCACCACTCAGCCCACGAAGGAAACCAGGGCAAGCATGGTGGCGCTGACGGCGTCTAGGCGCACGGAGAGGCCAAGCCAGTCGGTTCCCAGGCGTGGACCCGGGGTGGTTCCCACCAGGGCAACGACCAGCACCGACGCCGCAGCGCCCAGGACGGCGCCCAGCGCGAGCACTTCGGCAGCGACCATGGTCCGGCGCGGCCGCAGTCCGGCGCCAGCGAAACACAGCACGGCGGCCAGCCCGAGAGCCAGCAGGGAAACCAGGGCGACCAGAGCAACGAGAGAGGACACGGCGCTTCCTTCCAGGACGGTTGGCAGCGCAGAGATAGGTCGTGGATGAGCGCGTTAAAATTTCATTGTTATGGAAATTTCGTTCGTTTAAATCGAATGATATGCGTAACCTGAACTACCGCCACCTCGGCTACTTCCATGCGGTTGCCCATGACGGCAACCTGACGCGAACCGCCGAGCGGCTGCACCTTTCGCAGTCGGCCCTGTCGGTGCAGATCCGCAAGCTGGAAGAGCGGCTGGGCCAGAGCCTGTTCGAGCGGCGCGGGCGCCAGCTTCACCTGACCGAGGCCGGCCGCATCGTTCTCGACCATGCCGATGCAATCTTTTCGGCCGGCGAGGAACTGCTCGGCGCCCTGGAATCGTCGGGGCGTTCGCGCCTGCCCCTGCGGGTGGGCGCGCTTGCGACGCTTTCGCGCAATTTCCAGATGAGCTTCCTGGCACCCGTCCTAGGCCGCGACGATGTCGAACTGGTGCTGCGCTCGGGTACCACGGCCGAACTGCTGCACGGCCTGGAGGCGCTGAACCTCGACATCGTGCTGGTCCAGCAGCCGCCGCTGCGCGACGCGGTCACGCCCTTCATCACCCATCGCCTGGCCGAGCAGCCGATCAGCCTGATCGGAACGCCCGATCTTCTGTCCGACCGCAAGGCAGGCCTTGCCGAATTGCTGACTCGACACCCGGTGGTGCTGCCGACCCTGGAGAGGAGCGTCAGGACAGACTTCGATGCGCTCTGCGCACGCATGGGCCTACGCCCGAGGATCGCGGCGGAAGTCGACGACATGGCGATGATGCGCCTGCTGGCGCGCGAGGGCATCGGCCTTGCCGTGCTGCCGCCCATCGTCGTCAAGGACGAACTGGCGAACGGCACGCTGATCGAACGCGATCACCTGCCCGACATCGTCGAGCGATTCTTTGCCGTCACGACACAGCGACGCTTCCCCAATCCGCTGGCCGGCCTGCTGCTGGGCGGCCGCGAAGGCTGAAGCTCACGCCTGCGCGACGCCCCAGATTTCCACGGTGTTGTCGGCCGAGTGCATCATCGGCTTGGCGACCAGGGTGGTCGGCGGCAGGGCGCCGCCGATGCAGCCGGCGACCGTGTCGAGGAACTGCCGGGTGGTCTTTTCGCCCTCGGGACAGGTGAAGTAGCAGACCATCAGCTTGAGGTCGGCGGTGGTGCGGTTGAAGCCGCGCAGGATGTCCTCGATGTAGCTCATGGTCATGCGCGTCTGGGCGACCATGTCGCCGGGCAGCATGCGCGCGCCGGTGTTGGAATAGGGTTCGGAAGGCACCTGGCCGCCCAGCCAGATGGTGTCGCGCAGCTTGATGCCCTGGCGGTAGGGCAGCGGGATCGGCCAGTCCCAGACCCGCCTGGGCCAGGAATCGCCGCGCGGGATGTACTTGTCGAAGCCGTTCCATTCCTCGCGCATCGCCAGGACCTCGATCTTGGTCACGGCACCCTCGGGATAGAGGCGCTGGCAGGGTACGACCGTGGCGGGCGGGCCGGGTTCGGCGAAGTGGCTGGCACGGGCGCGCGCGAGCGGCGCCCACTGCTCGCGCGTCGTGCCGAAGTAGTAACCCTCCATCTTGACGCTGTCCTGGGGACTGGCGCCGAGTTCGGCCAGCGTCGCCTCGTGGTAGCCCATGATGGTGTGGCTCTGGCCGGGGCCGTCGCCGGGCTGGGCGACGTGGTGGTTGCCGTCGGCGGCGGTGCGATTCGAGACGGCGATGAATTCGCCGGCGCGCAGGCCGCCGGTGACCGCCCGGCCCTTGAACAGATCGCCATAGGCCGCGGGTACCGGGCGGGTGGCGACGCGGATGTCGCCGCCCTGGCGCCATCGGCGGCAGGCGATGGCCTGGATCTGGATGACCTGGCCGTCGAAGGGCTGCAGGGGCTCGGGCACCGTGGAGATCGCAGGCATGGGTTCGTCGGGGAAGTGGGCGGCGATTTTCGCCACGATCTCCCAGTCGTCGACCTCGATGGAGTAGAAGGCCTTGAGGCGCACGACATCGGCCAGCGAACAGCTCTCGGCGCGCAGGGCATCGGCGATGTTGGCGACCGCGCCGGCGATCTGGGCATCGAGATCGCCGGGGCTGCGGATGGCGCCATGTTCGTCGAAATCGCCGGCACCGCCGACGAAGGTGAGCGCCCCGGCAGTGCCCGAGACGTGGTGGGTGTGCGCGATCGGCCAGTGCCAGATGTTGGTCATGTCGGTCGTCCCGTGCGTGCGGTGGTCGGGCTCAGGCCGTCGAATTGGCGGCCGCAGCGCGCTTGCGGCGCAGTTCGGTGAGGCTGTCGTGGCCGACGTAGAAGTTGTCGGTCTCGACCTCGATGAAGTTGACCCAGATGGAGGTGAGCGGCGAGCCGGTCGCCTCGTGGATGGCATCGGCGATCTTGGCCGCCGCGGCGTCCTTCTTCTGCTGGTTGGGGCCCTTGGCCCAGAGGACGTCGATCATCGGCATGGTGCGGCTCCGGTTTTGTTGTCGGACAAAAGCATGCACCGGCAGGACGGCGCGATCCAGTGCAGCGTCAGGCCACCGCTTCCCTCACCCGGTGGCAGCGCACGGCATGCCCGGGATCGAGGGCAAGCAGGTCGGGCACGGTCTGGGCACAAAGCGGAATGGACCGGGGGCAACGGCTGCGGAAGGAACAGCCGCCGGGGCCGCCGCCCGCATCCTCGATCAGCGCCGCATCGCTCTCGATCGCCTGGCCGGGCTCGGGTTCGAGCACGGCGCCGACTAGGGCACGGGTGTAGGGATGGCGCGGCGCCAGCGCGACCTGCGCGGCAGGGCCGATCTCGCACAGGCGGCCGCGGTAGAGCACGGCGATGCGCCGGGCGACGGCGCGGACCACGGCCAGATCGTGGGAGACCAGGATGCAGGCGACGCCGCGCGAGGCGCAGAGATCGGCAAGCAGGTTGAGGATCGAGGCCTGGACCGAGACGTCGAGCGCAGATGTCACCTCGTCGCACAGGATGATTTCGGGATCGGCGGCAAAGGCGCGTGCAATGGCGATACGCTGCTTCTCGCCACCCGAAAGCTGGCTGGGCAAGTGGTCGAGATAGTCCTCGCCCAGGCGCACGTCGGCCATGAGCGAGGCCAGACGCGGCGCCGCGGCCTGCCCGGTGAGGCCGTGGTAGATCGCCAGCGGGCGGGTGAGGATCTCGCGCACGGTGCGGCGGGGATTGAGCGAGGCGTCGGGATTCTGGAAGACGAGCTGGACGCGGCGCAGTACGTCGCGCGGGCGGTCGTCGACCGGGCCGGCGAGATCGCTGCCGTCGGCCAGCACGATGCGACCCCGTGCCAGCGGCCAGAGCCCGGCGATGCCGCGCAGGATGGTCGACTTGCCCGAGCCGGATTCGCCGACCAGGCCCAGGACCTCGCCATGCTCCAGGGTGAAGGAAACGCCGTCGACCGCACGGGCGGGGCTTTTCCCGCCCAGGCCGAAACGGTCGAGGAGGCCGGGGCGGGCGTAGGTGATGGCGATGTCCTCGACACGCAGCACGGCGCCGTGGTCGGCGCCGTCCAGCGCGGTCGCGGCGACATCGTGGGGGCGCTGCCAGATGCCGAGTTGCTCGGCGAAGTGGCAGGCGACGGCGCCGCCCGCCAGGGGCCGCAGCGGCGGCATCTCGACACGGCAACGGTCCTGGACATGGTCGCAGCGCAGGGCGAAACGGCAGCCCTGCGGCATGCGCCCCATGGTCGGCGGGCGCCCGGGAATCGGCTCGGGCACGGCGCCGGTCTTCAGGCGCGGGATCGAGGCGAGCAGGCCGCGGGCGTAGGGGTGCCTGGGGCGGACCAGCACATCGTCGGCCCTGCCGGTCTCGACGATGCGGCCGGCGTACATGACCGCAACCTCGTCGCACAGGCGGGCGATGACGCCGATGTCGTGGCTGACGCAGACCATGGCGGTGCCGCTCTGGTCGGCCAGCCCGCGCAGCAGTTCCAGGATGTGAAGCTGGGTCGTGACGTCGAGCCCGGTGGTCGGTTCGTCGAGCAGGAGCAGGACGGGATCGACCGCCACCGCCATGGCGACGGCGACACGCTGCTGCTGGCCGCCGGAGAGCTCGTGGGGGTAACGACGCGCCAGCTCGGCCGGCGAGGGCAGCTGCACGCGGTCGATCAGGTCGAGCACACGCTCGCGCCGTTCGGCAGGGCCAAGACTGGTGTGAAAGCGCAGCACCTCGTCGATCTGGGCGCCGATGCGCAGGGTGGGGGTCAACGCCTGCCCGGCGTTCTGGGGCACCATGGCGATGCGCTTGCCGCGCAGGGCGTCGCGTTCGGCCTGCGGCATCTCGAAGAGCGAGCGGCCCTCGAAACAGCAGGTGCCGTGGGTGACCGCAAGCCCGGCCTTGGCGTGGCCCATCAGGGCCAGCAGCAGGGTACTCTTGCCGCAGCCCGATTCCCCGGCCAGACCCAGCGAGACGCCGTGGCGCAGGGCGAGCGAGACACGGTCGACGATCGCGGCGGGTTCGCCGGCACGGGTGACAAAGCCGATCTGGAGCTCCTCGGCAGCAATGACGTCGGGACGGGCGTCCATCACACCGCGGCCTTCTTCATGCGGTCGACACCCAGCGCCTTGGCCAGGCCGTCCGAGAGCAGGTTGATGCCGATGATCAGCGAGGACAGCGCGACCATGGGGGCAAGTACCGGCCAGGGCGAGACCATCATGGCGCTGCGCGCGTCCGAGATCATCAGGCCCCAGTCGGGTGTCGGCGGCGTCGCGCCGAAACCCAGGAAGGAGAGCGAGCTGAAACCCAGCAGCATCCACGACCAGGTCATGGCGGCCTGCACCGCCAGGGTGTCGAAGACGTTGGGCAGCATCTCGTGGACGATGACGACGGAGCGGCGTTCGCCCCGCGCGCGGGCGGCCAGGATGAAGTCGCGGGTGACGACATCGAGCGCGGCGGCACGCACCACGCGCACGATCGAGAGGCCGTAGGAGATGCCCAGGATCGGGATCAGCACGCCCATGCCGGTGCCCAGGCCGGCGACAAAGAGCATGACAAAGAGAATCCAGGGGATCGCCAGCAGGGCATCGACCATGCGCATCGAGGCCTCGTCGACGAACCGGCCAGCAAAGGCGAGAAAGATGCCAAAGAGGCCGCCCCAGAGCACGGCAAGGCCGGTCGCCATGGTCGAGACCAGGATCGCCTCGCGCCCACCCATCAGGGTGCGGGTCAGCACGTCGCGCCCCAGATGGTCGCCGCCCAGCCAGTGCGCGGCGGAGGGATCGGCAAACATCGCCTTGGAATCCTGCGCGGCAAAGTCGTAGGGCACGATCAGCGGAGCGAGCAGCGCGATCGCCAAGTGTACCGCGATGATGGCAAGGCCGATGGCGCCCGAGGGGCGCGAGAAAACGTCGCGGAACCAGGCCGGCAGCAGGCGGCGGCGCGGCGGCAGCGGTGCGGCCGAGGCGGTCATCCGCGGAAGGTCCGCAGGCGCGGGTTGAGCAGCAGCGAGGCCAGATCGGTGACGAGATTGGTGCCGATGTAGCAGGTCGCCAGGATGAGCACGATGCACTGGGTCAGCGGCAGGTCGCGGTCGGCCACGGCATCGACCGCCAGGCGGCCCAGCCCGGGATAGTTGAAGACCGACTCGATGACGACGACGCCACCCAGCAGCCAGGCGACGGTGAGGCCGATGACGTTGATCGCGGGCAGCAGCGAATTGGGCAGGACATGGTGCAGGAGGATCCAGCGGAAGGGCAGGCCCTTCAGGCGGGCCATGGCGACGTATTCGCTTTCCATGACGTCGATGACGCTGGAGCGGACCATGCGCAGGATGTGGGCGGCAAAGACCAGCGCCAGGGCCACCGTGGGCAGCACGGTGCTGCCCAGCAGCACGCCGATGGGCGCATCGGCCGGTGCCGTGACGACACCGCTGGTCCAGCCCAGGGAGATCGAGAAGACGAGGATCAGCAGGGTCGCCGAGACGAATTCCGGCACGGTCATGGCCAGGATGCTCGTCGAGGAGAGCGCCATGTCGACGGGCCGGTCTCGCCGGATGCCGGCGAGGATGCCGAGGAAGATCGCAAGCGGTATGCCGAAGGCCGAGGCCGCCAGCGCCAGGACGATGGTGTTCCTCATGCGCCAGCCGACTATCTCCGAGACCGGCTTGTTGCGGTAGGGCGAGACGCCGAAGTCGCCGACCACCGCGCCCGAGGCCCAGTCGGCGAAACGCTCCACGGCGGGCCGGTTGAGGCCCATGTTCTCGCGGCAGTTCTCCAGCCGATCGCCCTTGGCGTCGCGCCCAAGATAGGCGGTGCAGGTATCGCCGGGCAGCAGTTCGACGGCGAAGAAGACGAAGACCGTCAGCAGCGCCAGCGTGACGGCCGAGGAGAGGAATCTCTGGACGATGAGGCGGACCATGATGGCTTGTGCCGGGCGCGCGGGTCAGCGCGCCCGGCATGC